>CAJCHQ010000196.1 GCA_903970295.1 Bryobacterales bacterium | reverse complement strand
TCAAGAGCCAATCGCAACAGATCTGCGTATGTGTTTTTACCTGACTGAGCTTGCTTGAGAATTAACTGCGCGGCTGAGCCTAATTCTAGAGTGCGACATATTTGAGTTGCCGGATCGCGAAAAAAGACAAGACAGATCGGGCGCCTCAAGGCCGCATCCAGAATTGCAGCAGCGCTGTCCGAGCTTATCGATCCTGGCTTATCATCGTCTTTTTGTTCGTCGCCTTTTTCGTCTTCCAAAATTGTGCGTGTAATTTCGTGCACTTGAAAGTCATAGTCTCGACAAGTATGCGCCGGGTTAATAAGCGGCACCATTGTCGCGATAACCTCCTGCGAGGTAAGTTCAGTGCAGCTTGTGGTCACTGATTGAGCTGGATGTTCTTCCACTTCCAGTTCAACCCATTCGAAGTCGGCCAATTGCGAAAGAAAAGGCCATGCCGCGAACTCAGAATCGCCTTCATGGACTTTCAAAAATCCAGAAAATTTTCTGGCTAAGCTATTCAGGTGATAAGTGTCGGGCGGACACTCGCGCAAATAAGATTCGATCGTAGGCGTCCAGGTAGCCTCTGGCAACAACCGCTTACAAGCCGGAAAGATAGAGTCCATCAGGCCTTCAGCGTTGTTTTGCAGAAGCTCGGAGTAAAGAGCGATTCCGGCTTTAGAAAGCCCGGGCAAATGGCTATAATCGGCGGTGCTTTGACCGGCCGCCTCGAGAAACCTTTTTCGGTATTCTGTATTCGTCCACAGCTGCGCAAGCGTTCTTTGCGTCTGCTGTAATTTTGTAGGAGCGGTGTCCGTCCTGGCCGTTGGGCTTCTCATCTGGCTCGCCTGCTTTTTGTCAGCTGGCGGGAGCCTTTAGCATTTCCCTTCGGCTGCCGGGCTGCCACCGGATGTGGTGCCAGAGTAGAGCACTGTTCGGCAATTCTGCGAATCGAATCCAATTCAGTAATCAGCTCTTCGAAGGGAGGGTAATTCTGATCACGTTCGAGCAAAATGGCATTCACATGAGTCTTAGCTAGAACATCACGCAAGAGCTCAAAGACCGGCTCGATTACAGGCATGCCATGGGTATCGATTACCACATCGTCGATTTTGCTATGCCCGGCTACATGGATTTGCGCTACTCGCTCGAGTGGCAATTGATTGATGTAATCGTGAGGATCGAAGCAGTGGTTGATCGAATTTACGTATACGTTGTTGACGTCGAGCAGAAGGCCGCAATCCGCGCGCTCGAGAATTTCACTGATGAACTGCGCCTCGCTCATCTCGGCTCCAGGCACAGTCATGTAATAAGAAATGTTCTCGATCAGAAAGGGGCGACCGACAAACTTTTGCACATATTTGATGCGCTCGATAATGTGCGCAAGCGCCTCTCTAGTCAGGGGCAACGGCAATAAATCGTGCAGATATCGCCCGTCGACCGACGTGAAGCAGAGGTGGTCACTCCACCAGGCAGAGTCGACTCGATCGAGAAGCTTTTTCAGCTTAGCCAAATAGTCTTGATTGAGAGGATCAGCGCTGCCAATTGAAAGATTGATGCCATGGCTAATCAGCGGAAAAGCTTCAATTGCCTGCTCAAGCCGCTCTTGGGCTTTTCCACCGATCTCCATGTAATTTTCCGGACACAATTCAAGCCAATCGATGCGCTGACGATTCTGATAAATATCCTGAGCAAGTTCGCGGCGTAAACCAAGCCCGACACCAAGATCGGGAAATTGTTTTTTCGCCTTGATAAAATCGCTGCTCATCTTCTTTTCAGAAGTGTCATTGAACCGCCTGGTATCAACGATTGTGACTACTTCGTGGCGCCAGCATCGCCGGATTTGCAGGATCCTTCTTTGCCTTTCTTGGCTGCGCAAGAAGCTTGGCTGCCTTTGGCTTTTTTGGTGTGCTTCTTACCACTTTTCTTGGCCGGTGCTGCCGGGGCTGTGGTGCCAGCATCTGTGCCAGTTCCTGGATCGGCAGCCAACACGGGATTAGCTTTCAAGGAATTGGTATCGGCTGCGCTCACTGCACCACAGGTGATGCCAACGCTGATCAACGCCATAAGGGCCGTCATTTCAGCTTTAGGTAGTTTATGCATTAGTTGCTCCTTTGCATGTGTGTACACATTTGGACGGGTTCCAAATGCTGTCATTATCGAACTTCCGTTGCTTGGTTAACTACGAACAAAAATTAATTCTTACCTCTTGAGAACACAAGGACCTTGACTACAGTCCGTTTCCGCGCCTGTGCTTGAGTTATACGAATAACCAAGTGACTTTCAATTGAAGCGGCATTCACGACCCGGGTTCGGGCGCTGAGCTGGGCGTTATTGGACCAGGTGAGGTCAGATTAGGGGCGGTCGGTTTGGGTGATGTACTAGTTGATGATGGACTTGGAGTTGTTGGACTGGTGACCGGAGAGTGAGAAGAGTCGTTTGGTGCAGTAGTCGACGGCTCGTCCAAGCCTGCGCCTTGAGATTCCGATGGCCTCTCCTTCACCGCCGCGATTCCGGCAGAATCCGTCTCTAATGGGGTTTCGACGGTTGTCGCAGGCATGGCGTCGATGCGTGTGTTGTCGCCAAGCAAACCCTGCGCTCTGATCTTTTCCACCCTGGCTTCAGCAACGAGTCCATTTCTCGATAGCATGACTGAAAGGACGGTGTGGGCGCGAGGGTCATTAGGATTATGTTCGACCGCCGACCTCGCGGCACGCAAGGCGGCGCCGGCTTGACCATTGCGGGCGAGAACATTAGCCAGACGGACAAATGCCTCTGTGAAATTCGGACGATCGGCCACTGCTCGTGCGTAGTAACGCGATGCCAGCCCGAGGTCGCCTGTAGCTTCAGCCGCCTGGGCCAATTCATATTCCATGTTCAAGGTCAAAACCGACGGTCCACCATGCGCATTAGCAGGCACCATATCCAGTGCTTTGCTGAGAGTCGCTATAGCACTTTTGTAATTTCCGAAAAGACGAGCATTCGTAGCTTCGTCGAAAAGTGCGTAAACCTTAGTGTAACTGCCGTATTCGTGCGGCAGCTCCTCGGATTCTTTCTGCACGAACTCGTCGCCGGTCTTAGCCTGGATAGTCGGTTCCTCGCTTTGCAGCGGGCGATGCGGCGTGTGCGCCAGGTCATTGAATACGCGCCGAATAATATGACCGTGCCGATCTCGAACAACTGTTTCTTGCGCCACTTCTCGATAGTGTTTGTGTTTGCGCCCGTGACGGTCGACAGTTATTTCCTCGACCACTGCATGACCTTTGCCGTGATTAACTTTGAACACAGTAGCCGTAGCGGCAGTCACCTCGTGACTGTGATGTTTGCCATGACTACGCGTAGTCTGAGGTGGTTCAGCCGCCTGAGCCACGGCATGGTGGCGCCTATGGTGGGTCGCTGTCGCAGCCGGAAGTGTCGCCTGTGCCTGCACACTCGGGTGAGTTTGCGACCGGTGCCGGCTTCGAGTGTGGCTCGAAGCAGAAGCAGGTGAAGGCGCCACGGCGGCAGAGTTATCCTGAGCCCCTGCCGGCAATGAGCAAAAGAAGACAGACAATAACAACAACCCTGCCAGACGCACTTGATTGAAAAAAACGTGAGGCTTAGGAACCACCATTTTTGTCGAACTCACCCTTTTCTTCGTCAGAAACGCCTTTCATCGTCAAATTGACGCGATTGCGCTCGTCGATTTCTCGTACTTTGACGACAACTCTCTGGCCGATCGAAACGACGTCTTCGACTTTTTCTACCCGACGGTTCTCGAGTTGAGAAATATGGACCATGCCTTCTTTGCCAGGCAACACTTCGACAAAGCAGCCCATCGGAATTATGCGCGTCACTCTACCCTGATAGACGCCACCGACTTCGATGCGCTTTACCAGGCGGACGATCCAATCGCGCGCAGCTTCACCTCCGGCTCCGTCAACGCTTCCGATCAACACTGTGCCGTCGTCTTCGATGTC
>CAJCHQ010000195.1 GCA_903970295.1 Bryobacterales bacterium | reverse complement strand
GCTGCTTCTTCATAGGTCAAATTTTCGGGTATCGCACTGATCGCACGTGAATGCAAAACGACATACTGCGCGTAGGCTCCGCCACCGACCAAGCCAAAAACACGATCGCCTTTTTTCCAGGCGCCTGCGAATTCGCCGACAGCGGCAATTTCACCGGCGAATTCCATGCCGGGAATATCTTTTGGCACGTCGGGCGGTGCCGGATAATTACCGGTGCGCTGAATCAAATCTGCTCTGTTAACTGCAGCGGCATGAATTTTTACAAGCACTTCACCGCGTTGGGGCGCCGGCTTCGGCACCTCCCGCAGCTGTAATACCTCCGGTCCGCCGGGTGCTGTAATCACAATTGCCTGCATCATCTGCTCCAATTTTCTGCAATGAAAAATTACGTTTGCCCATTGTCTCATAGAAATGCAGTCCTGCTGCCACTTCTGCACTGCAGCTCAAGCACGAAACTGGTGCCGACCTGGTGCCGACATAGATTGGCTGGATTGAACTACTGACATCGAAAGACTATACTTAGCTTACTTGAAACGGTTGCTGCCAGCTCAACCTGACAGCAATCCGACAGGAGAAATAATGCTCGATCAACCAACTAACGGCTCCGTCATTGCTGAGCCGAGTCATAACGTGCAGACTGCAGCTCGAGAAAAGCCTGCAGTAAAGCCATTAACCGAACCCCATACCATGCTGGAGCGAACCCTGACCAATCAGTCGCTGGCAAGCAATAGACCAGAAAAAGACATCTGGGACAAAATCGCGGCGATTGCGCCGATTGTTTCAGGCTTTTTGATTTTCGCCACAGGCACGTATTGCACTTTCAATTTCAATCAACAGCAACTAAAAATCCAAGAAGTACAAACGATTGAAAAATTCATCCCCCATTTAATGGGCAATGAGCAAAGCAAAAAAGCGGCAATTATGGCGCTTTCCAGTATGACGAATACCGAAACAGCGGGCAAGGTCGCTCAGATCTTTGCCAGCTCAGGCACCGTGTCGGCGCTGCAATCTCTCAGCCAGAGCGGCTCTGAAAGAGACAAAGCAATCGCTACACAGGCGCTTTCCAACGCCCTGCAAAATCTTGCCGATCGAGAAAGCAAGCTATCTAGTATTGAAGCTGATTACAAAAAAGCACTAGTGGCAAAAGATGAACAATCTGGTGAAAGTCATCCTGACACGCCCTACAATCTCAATAAACTAGCTCAGCTCTATACGATGCGCGGTCAATATGACCTGGCCGAACCACTGCTCAAGCGCTCCCTGGCTATTCGCGAAAAAATCTACGGTACAGACAACCCGGAGGTGGCTGATGCCCTCAAAAGTCTGGCCGAACTCTATCAATTGAGCGGCAAAACTGCCCTGGCCGAAGCCAGCCTCAAGCGGGCACGGACAATTGAAGAACGATTGAATGGCTCTCGATTGCATGTCAACCCACAGCCCCAAGCGGCTTTGGAAGAGCAAGAACGGATCGATAATGCCGATGCCGCAACTAAGATTGAAAACGACACCAAAGCGTTGCCGAACGAAAACCACGATGCGGCCAAAGCAGAAGCTGCGGTCACGCCAATCAAGTAAACCCAGGCACCACTTGCGGTGCTAGACATACGCCTGTACGTGCTGGCGGGTAGTCGGCTTTGCAATGGCTACAAAATACTGCTCGATACGCGACTTCAGTCGTCGATGAAACGTTTCCAGAATTCGGTGCGCTCTCTCCAGGGGCAGCTGCCATTGCCGCAGATTAGTGTGACTTTTGATCCACCCATCTCTGTGTTGGAATCACCTGCACCGTCCCAAACCGACGAAATCATGTCTACGTACTTTTCATACGACTTGATCGCTTCTTTGCATTCGGGGCAGCGCATCTTCTTATCAGCAATAGATTTCTTGACCAATTCCTGGGACATACTCTGACTCGCTCCATGGACCATAGATTTCACTGATGATTTAAGCACATTGACGGCACCTCATTGGTGAGAGGCGCGAAGACGATCGACCAGACGAATTTGCAAAAGCTTAATTGACAACACTCAGGTTTAGAATTATTCTAATCCTAGAACAAATAAAAACTCACAGAAAGTCCTACTGCTGACTTTAGGAAGGAGAAATTTATGAAAACGACAGACTATTTAGTCATTAGCACTAGCTTGAATCCGGAAAGCAAGAGCCGCGTTCTCGCTCGTCAAGCGTACTCTTTGCTTAATGCCCGCGAAGGCGCCGAATGGCTGGATTTGCAAGATTTCGAGCTACCCCTGTGCGATGGAAACTTGGCTTATAGCCATGCAAACGTTGCCCTGGTCACGCAAAAGATTCAAGCGGCACAGTGCATCATCGTGGCCACACCGATCTACAACTTTGACGTTAACGCTGCTCTAAAAAATCTGATTGAACTGACGGGACAATCGTGGAAAGACAAAATCGTCGGCTTTTTATGCGCGGCCGGAGGTAAGTCCAGTTATATGTCGGTGATGTCTGTGGCCAACAGCCTGATGCTGGATTTTCGCTCGATAATTATTCCGCGTTTCGTTTATGTAGACCAAGCACTAGGCAATCAAGGCGAAATTGATGAGCCAATCAGGTTGCGCATCGAAGAATTGACGGAAGCCGCTAGAATGCTGATGGGTAGAATGAAAACGACTGTCTAGTGACTAAGAACAAGAGCGGCAACTCAGCTGAAGTAGACCCTGCGCGGGACAGATTGCCGCTCCCATGCCATACTTAGGCGGGGGCTCTGGATAGGAGCCACTCTGTGCTCAACTTTGGACCGTGAGCGCTGACTCCTAGGAATAAATCATGAATACGAAACTGTTCGTCGGTAATCTGTCGTTTAAAGTGACCGAAGCTGAATTGGAAGAATTGTTCTCGCAGGCTGGTGCAGTAGTCTCAGTGGCGATTCCCGCAGACCGCCTGGTCGCTATATGACTGAAACATATTACGGCTGAAAAACTTTTCGCACATTGCTAGATGCGGACAAGCCAAAACTCCCGTGGTTCCTGATGGGATCTATCGCTTGGCTTTCTGATTCTCTCGAAACACGAAGGACATGGACATTACTAAATCTAAGAGCCGACAATCCCTAACCTCTTGCAGTTCCGGTCGCATTAAAAACCGGGTTGGCAGAATAATCGTCAGCGTCTTTTGCGCCACAGTTGTACTTCTAGTTAATCAGTTGCAACCGCCTCTGGCCCAGGCTGAAACAGGGCAACCGCATCAATTGACACTCGACGCTTTGATCGGCAGCTGGCTCAAACGCTCCGACCTGGCTCACTCCAATGTGGGATTGGAAGTGATGGAACTGCCATCAGGAAGAGTTTTGTATTCGCTCAACAGCTCGCGGCGTTTCGTCTCGGCATCAACTGCGAAATTGCTCACAACTGCCTGTGCATTTGACACTTATGGTGGTGCATATAGGTACAAGACTCGGCTTTATGGACTGGGCAAAATCGTCGAGAAAAAACTGCACGGTGATCTGGTTCTCGCTCCCAGTGAAGATCCAACCGTCGAGCAGAAAGACCTGCACCAGTTATTTGCATCCTTGAGTCAGAAAGGGGTAAATGAAGTCGAAGGCGGTCTCTACCTGAATTCAATTGCCGGTGGATTCGATCGTTGGGATCCGGCCTGGCTCTGCGAAGACTGGGGACAAGAATGGATGCCGCCGTCATCTAATCTGCTTGTCGATCGCAATATCGCTCAGGGTGGTTTGGTGCTCAAGGGCTGGAAGATTAATAATCTCGGTCCAGACTCTGCCTACAACGCCATGGATCAGACACTTTTGACCGCCGGCAATTCGGCATCCTGGATTGAATGCGACCAGCACAGTCACGCACTCAATTTTTATCGCAGTCCCGGCATGAGCTTTGGCGCACCGCTGGTAGTGGCTAATCCTTCTCAGTTCAATTTGGCCCTCGCCCAATCGATTGCGCAGGAGCACGGAATCAAATTGTTGAATCACTCGGTACCTCGAGAGAAAACCCCTTTGCTTCTGGCTGAACATGAATCCAATCCGCTCTGGACGATTATTCAAATTACCTTGCATCTGAGCGACAACCTCTACGCGCAACAATTATTGCGGACTCTAGGATTGCCAAAACTGGATCCCGACCCGGAATTGGCCTCACTCGGTGGACCGACGAATTGGCAGGCAGTCAGTCTCGAAAACAGAGGTTTGGCCAGGCTCAACGCCTGGCTGGCTAAAATTGGCGTACCGCCACCGGAAGTGATTTTGTTCGACGAGATCGGAAGAGCGTCG
>CAJCHQ010000194.1 GCA_903970295.1 Bryobacterales bacterium | reverse complement strand
GACGTGTGCTCTTCCGATCTAAACCGAGAATGCTAACATTCATGTCGGTTTTCCCAAAGGCTCGCTTTTCCATTAAACCTCCTGGAAATCGTACGGCTAAGCGCTGAATATAACACTTCCGGCGGAGTATATTTAAGCTCGACCGCTTCGGGAAATCAATAAATGTTCAAATTACTAGTCGCTACCCGCGACCGGCAAAAAGTAGAGCAAGTCAAACAAGCTTTCGATCATTGCGACTGTCAGGTAATTCCGGCACCAAGTATGTCACTTGCGCTTTTTCTTACGCAGAAGAATTTACCTGACCTCATTCTTGCTGACCTCGATTTGACTGATGGCGACGGCATCAAATTTCTGCAAGAACTGAAATCGGAGCCCGAATTGAGGGCTATACCATTTATCTTTTACATGAGCTCCGACAACAAAACGCTCGACCAAAAGCAGGCGTTGTTATTTGGCGCCTCGGCTCTGCTCGATCACAGCGTCAAAGATACCGACCTCTACGATTTCACGATGCCCTTGATCGAATCGCGCATGGGCACAAAAGGACAACGGTTGGAGGAGACACCGGAATAATGTTCTGCGTGATCTACCAATGGCGAGTAAAACCCGGCAAAGAACAAGAGTTTCGCCAGAGCTGGCGGGCAGTGACTGAAGCGATTTATCACCAGCATGGCTCACTGGGCTCACGGTTGCACAAGGATGACGACGGCAGTTGGGTTGCCTACGCACAATGGCCAACGCGCGAATTATGGGAAACTGGCGCCGAATTATTAGACGTCGAAGTAGCCCGCGCTCAGTGGCATGACGCCATCGAGTCGGAAGCTCGAGTTGTATTCAGACTGACCGTCACCGACGATCTGCTCAAGCAGTGACTTTAGCGCGGCTGGCCAATTGCACTACTGCCCGGCAAAAAGCGGGCAAATCAGCTGGCTTGCGTGATGTGACCAAATTGCCGTCGACGACGACTTCTTTGTCCACCCAATTCGCCCCAGCGTGAATCAAATCATGCTTGATATTGACAAAGCTAGTCACAGTGCGGCCCTTGACGATATCAGCTGAAGCGAGCACCCATCCGGCATGACAGATCGCGGCTACGACTCCACCTTGCTTATCTGTGTTGCGGACGATGGTTAAGGCGGCTTCATTGGCTCGAATCTTGTCGGGAGCCCAACCACCAGGGATAACAATAATGTCCCAGACCTGGTTGACGAATTCTTCACACTGCCCATCCACATCTATCGGAATACCATACTTGCCCTTGTAACTCTTCTCGCCAATGCCGGCAATTCTCACGGTCGCACCCGCTTCAAGGAATCTGTAATAGGGATAAGTCAATTCGCGATCTTCAAAATCGGGACCAGCAAAAATCAAAACCTTTTTTCCAGCAAGTTCCATCACTGACCTCTCATTACTATTGCCAATGCCTCATTCTAAATTCTTCCGATCAGGTCAACCGCGATCGCCCGGAAGCTTTAATGAATGCAATTTAAAGCACCGAGAAATTTGTTTCGCGCCTACCGACTCAATCTCTCACAGCATTTTCATAACCGGCCTTTAAGCTGCGAAGGTGGGATCAGTGGACGAGTCCCGCGCTACACGCCAGATCAGGACGGTACTTGACTATGCCCAATGATAACATTGCCATTCTTCGCTCCTTCCTAGCCTGTGGCGACAGTGCTTTCAAATCGGGGCGTTATGCCACTGCCGAAAATTTTTACCAAATGGCTTTGCGTTTCGCTAATCGCAATTTGGGCCCGAAATTTCCCGAAACGGCCCTCGCCAATTTCAGTCTCTCAATGTTCTATCTAGACCGCAAAATGCTGGATGATGCAGCATCTTTCGCTCACTTAGCTCTCGAGGTTTTCATCGGCATCTTCGGTCTGGAACATCCAACAACGGCGATGGCACTGCATCAACTGGCCGAAGTTCGCCAGGCTCAGAATTTGCCCCAGATTGCTTTACCAATCAGACAACGCGCAACAGCGATTTTGAACGAACATCTGCCGCAATATCAGCGCGAGCTAAATCGGTTCGAACAGAAAAAGGCTCAGCTGAAGCGCGCGAAACGCCCAGAAAGAATGGAAGACATTATTGACTTCAAAATTTCGCACCGCCTGCAGAGGCTGATCAGTTCGGACAATTGAATATCGAGCCCGGCGCGGTCGCTCAGCAATGCGCGACTCTCAGCACAGTCTCAACAAGTTTCAGACTCTGACTCTGGGCCTGAGTCTGAAACGAGCCTGGGCGCAGATCACTTGCTATCGAGACAATAGCCAACGCCATGCACGGTTCTGATCACTGATGAATCGGCTCCGGGATCGTCTATCTTCTTGCGCAGAGTCTTGATATAGGTGCGCACCGTATCGAAGGAAGCAGCGGAGTCTGCTGACCAAACCCGCTCCAGGAGCGCCTCAGAGCTGAACACCTGATCCGGGTAGCGCATAAATAGCTCGAGTAGACTAAATTCTTTCGGCAACAATTTGAGCTCTTGCCCATCCTTGTAGACCCTGGCCGATTTGGCATCCAAAGCTAAATTGCCGACGTGCATTTCCTTCGCCGCCGAAACCGCCTGAGGGCGCCTTAGAAGTGCGCGTATACGCGCCAGCAGCTCACGCGCATCGAACGGCTTGGTCAGGTAATCGTCGGCGCCGGCGTCTAATCCAGTTTCTTTTTCCTCAATCGATGACTTGGCCGTAAGCATCAGAACCGGCGACGCTCCACCGCGAGAGCGAAAGTCTTTCAATATGGCTGTCCCGGTCATGCCCGGAAGCATCCAATCAAGTACGATCAAGTCGTACTTGAACATTTTTAGCATCTCGATGGCGTCCGACCCGCTCAATGCAGTTTCTACAGTGTGCCGCTCAGCGAGCAATAAACTGCTGATTAGCTTGGAAAGGTCCTTATCATCTTCGACGACCAGAATTTTTGACATGGTAAGCTGGCCTCTGGCCCTTGACCATAAATATTCATCACCGGACCTATAATAGCCAATTATCTAGCAGAATACCCATGAGTAAGTTGACAACCATCAATTTCAAGCGCTGGATCGAAGAGAATCGGCATCTTCTCAAACCTCCTGTTGGCAACAAATGCGTCTGGGAAGACCGCGAATTTATCGTCATGGTGATTGGCGGTCCAAATGCGCGCACTGACTATCATGTCAACCAGGGTGAAGAATTTTTCTACCAGCTGGAAGGCGACATCAAGCTGAAAATAATCGATGAGGGGCATCCTGAAACTATCGAGATCAGAGAGGGTGACATTTTTTTGCTGCCGCCTCGCACACCAGATCGGAAGAG
>CAJCHQ010000193.1 GCA_903970295.1 Bryobacterales bacterium | reverse complement strand
ACCGCAAGGGTTCGAGTGGATCGATTGCTCGGATGTAGAACAGAGCGTGCTTAGCTACATTCGCTACGGCAAGAATCGTGAGGACATTGTCGTCATCGTCTGTAATTTCACGCCGGTAGTTCGGCACAATTACATGATCGGTGTGCCGGTCGGCGGTTTCTGGAAAGAATTGCTCAATAGCGACAGCCCCGACTATGGTGGCAGTGGCGTCGGCAATTATGGAGGCGTGGAGTCGAACCCCGTGCACATGCATGGCAGAAAGCACATGCTGACCTTGACCTTGCCGCCGCTGGGCGTTTTGATGTTCAAGCCGGCCACGTAAGGTTTCCATTAACAAATAGCATTCACCGAGAGATCATGAAAAAAGCATATGACGCCACGAAGATAACACCTATTGCGGGCGCCAAGGTAGCAATTGTTCAAGCCGCATGGCACAAAGAACATTCAGATCGCATGGTCGAAGTTTCGAAAGAAATACTAGAGACAGCAAAGTGTTCATCAGTGGACATTTTTCAGGTGCCAGGAGCGTATGAGATTCCGCTCTTTGCCAAAAAATTGGCCAAGCTTAAAAAATACGAGGCGATCATCGTTTACGGCATTATCGTCAAAGGCGACACCGACCATTATCAGGTCCTCCTTCAAACCGTCATTACGGAATTGGGCAAAGTGATGTATGACTTCGAAGTGCCGATCATCATGGAGATTCTGCCGGTTTTCCGTTTGGAAGATGCCATAGCACGAACGATAGAAGAGCATAACAAAGGCATCGAGGCTGCGCTTGCCACAATCGAAATAATTACACTCACTCGTAAGTTAAGCGAAGCCGGCACTCTGGCAGGGTGTAACTGAGCCGCATGACGGTTGCTGAGTCGACATTCGAATTGGAAACTCGCGCTTCACTTCCACTTCAATGTCGCCAGTGTGCGATTAAAGATCTTCTGTGCTTGTTTGTATGAAGAGGCATCCTCAGCGGTCAGATAGAGTTCAGACACGCCCCCTGCCCTCAAGCCATCAAGAGCAAAGATGCCATCGTAATATCTTTTCAGGGGACCATCCGCACCATGCTTTATTTGTCCGGCATTATCACGCTGCGCATACCAGCCGCTTACTTCTAGAACTGTCTTATCGCTGACATTTCGCAATTGAGCTTTTTCCATGTGAAAATTAGGTTGCTTGCCATCGTTTTCGGTCGGGGGATTGACGATTTGATTATTGCCAACAAGCGAACTACCTAGAATTGGAGCTATTGCTCGAAAAAGACTGTCACTACCCGCGGAATCGAAAACGTCCGAATAAAGCAGTTTCGGAGTCTTGGCGTCGATTCGTTCATTGAGCAATTGGCAAATCTTGGCAGTTGCTTGCGCAGCGACAGGCAGATTGTGCGGAAGCACCGTGATTTGAGTTGATGCGTTCTTGAAATTAGTAAATGTCGTGGCGATGCCGGTTATCGTCTTTGAATCAAAACGCGACCAGGATTGAGGCAGATCCAAAGTCTCAAAGGTTCCAATATCTCGAAATTGTCGAGTAGCTGTGGCGGCTGGTGACGGCGAATGCTGGCGATGAAACGGGGAATGGAATTCCGTTCCATCTGAAACTTGTTGCAGACCATCGAAACGATTTTCGACCATGAGTTTATTCTCCCGCACCGTTCGCATTGACCAAACCGGCATATTTCCCTGAAGCATTGTCGTATAAATCTTGCGGTGTAACCCACTTGTCCATATCTTTGCCGTATTGATTGGAAATGTGAATTTGGTGAGTGACGGGATTGTAACCATCTATGGTGACAACATGTCCACCGAAACCAGGCTGCTCATTGTTTGTGATCGGTTTGTGATTGCAGTCCACGCCCATGGTAATTGGCAGCTTACCCTGATCCTGCATTTGCTTGACTTTCAGCTCGAGGGTGCCGGGTGAATTGACATTTTCCACGCCAATGGATTCATCATTGACCCCGATACTATCGTAATTCTTGTGGTACAGTCGCTTGCCAAGACTGGTAAGCTCTCCATCCGTAACGTAGGGCGCCGCTACTGGAACATCCATTTGTTGACCATCCCCGTTCATAACTTTCGCGGTGACCAATTTCCCATCGGCACCATACAATCGCTCGCCTGTGTCGGCCGGCACGCTGCCATCGGGGACCTGTTGTTGATAGTATTGCGGTGGAACGCGCCGTTGCGTGCAATCGTTGATCATCACCACGTTCAATACTTGAGTAGCATATGAACGCTCACCATCTTTTGGAGGTTGATTCTGCTCTTCGGAGAAAGGCGCTATAGCAAGACTATTATTGTCTACTTTGATCACCTTTCCGTCGGGTGCCGTCCACTCGCCTTTGATTGCAGTCGTGGCAGCCATTTCGGCCATTGTAGACGGATTGCGGGAAAATCCCTGCTCGGCGACTGTCGTCACATTGCAAGTTTGATGAGCTCCCTGGTCTATATCACTGGGATGAGCGCATTCATGCAGAATGCCCTCGGCAAGCTTCACCCGGTTATCATCTGGAATTGCCGAGTCTTTGTTTGGTGTGCTCAACAGTCTGGACATCTGGTCGTACGTCTTAGATATTTCTTCAGGAGGAAGATGCTGTTGTTGCGCCCGGGTCTCGAAATCCTTCATGTCTTTCGCCATAGCAGCTTGCTCATCCGCGGATATTGGTGGCTGATGATTCTGAATCGCCGATTCGAGACCTGCCCTCGACTTGTCTGCAGTCTGGTAATCGTAAGCAGGTTTGTCGAAAGTCTCTCTGCCCGTATGATGCTCGGACCCGTCAGCGTTTCGAGTGTAGTTATCGCCGTCCTTAGCTATTACCGTTGTCGTGCCATCTGGTTTAGTGGTGATCGTTCGTTCGCGGTCCGTACCTTTGGCCTCGGTTCGCAAAGTGATACCACTTTTGCTATCATATTTTTCTTCATAGTTGTCGTTTGGATTCGGTCCTGTTCCGGTCTCGGTGTAGTTGCCACTGGCATCGACCTTGTGCAATCGTGTGGTCGTACCGGAGGCTCTCGATTCTTCGATTTGATATGACCCGTCTTTCCACTTAGTCTCTTTCGTTTTACCGTCTGGCGACGTAGTTTCAGTATGACCATCCGAATTGAATACTACGGATTTCGAGCCGTCATCTCGGTAGCGCGTTGTGGCATCTTTTGATTTATCGTAAGTTAGCAAAATCCTACCGGAAGGATCGGTAGATACGCCGTTGCCATCTTTGCACTCGTAAGTGTAATTATCCTCTGGTTTTGGTCCCGTGTGCTTTTCCACATAGTTCTTGTCCGGGTCAACCTTGCCGGGCGTGGTGACAATTTTCCTGCCATCGTCGTAAGTCTGCTCGGATGACCCGTCTTTCTGTTGATAAAGTGTATAGTTGTCGTCAGGTTTTGGACCGTGATGGTCCTCCGAATAGAGAACAGTAGGATCATCGTAAGCAGGCGAATGAGTGTAGCTGGTACCATCGGCAGTACCGTACACCGAGAACTTACCGTCGCTGCCTTGACTTTTTGTGTAGTTGTCTTCAGGTTTGGGGCCACGGTGTTCCTCAGTATATGAACCAGGATAGCCCGGAGTGGGCTTGTGGGAAACGCTTCTTCCGTCAGAGTTGCTAATATCGAAGGAACCATCGCTATGATATTTGCAGTAAATATCATAATTGTCTGTTGCAGCCGGCCCGGTATGATGCTCAACATAACTGCGCGGATCATGTTTGTCGGGAATGTGCGAAAGCTTTGTTCCATTGGAAGAGTCAGTAACCTCATATGAACCGTCAGAGTGGTGCTTGTATTGCACATCATAGTTATCTTTCTTTTTCGGGCCTTTATGATGTTCGACATAGCTCTGAGGGTCGTTTTTGTCAAGGATGTGTGAATAGCTCGTACCATCAGAATTGATGACTTCAAAAGAACCGTCTGGATGATGCTTGTATTGCACATCATAGTTATCAGCTTTGCCTGGACCTTTGTGGTGCTCAACATAGCTTTGTGGATCATCTTTGTCAGGCACATGCGAATAGCTCGTACCATCTGTGCTGGTCACTTCATAAGAGTGGTCCGCATGATTTGAGTAATGCAGATTATAATTGTCTGCCTTATCCGGCCCACGGTGCTGGATAGTGTAATTGTTATCAGGGTCTACCTTATCGGGAACGGTATTTGCGGTACTACCATTAGTGGCATTGTACGAGAACGACGAGCCATCGGCATAATTTGTGATACGCAGCTCGTAGTTATCGTCCGGGGTCGGACCATGATGCTTTTCTATAGTCAGACGCGGGTTGTGCTTGTCGGTTGTCGAAGTAAAACCTGTACCATCTTGATTAAGCCTTTCGAATGAACCGTCCGCATGCTGGCGCAATTCATAATTATCTTCGGGTTTGGGACCACTGTATTTTTCGACATAGGCGTTAGGATTGTTTTTGTCCGGAACGTGAGTATATTTGACACCAGTAGTGGTGTTAACGACATCAAAGGATCCATCTGGGTGATTGGTTGTGCGCTCGGTGTAACGATCGTCCGGATTTGGGCCGCTGTATTGAGAGATGGTAACTCGTGGATCACTTTTGTCTATCGTCGAGACACAACTCCGACCAGTTTTGGCGTCGACTGCCTCCATCCTGCCGTCCGGATGAACGGTTATCCGTTCGTCTTTATTCTGAGAACTTGCATATGAATATGTGCCATCAGCTTGCAATTCTGGCAGAGTCAATGGTGACCCAATTTTGATTTTGGTAGGATCGGCGATACCATTCGCCTGCTCGATCGCGGTGACATAATTCGATATGTCTTGTTTCGAAGCATTCGGACCAAGCGTTTGCCTGGCAATAGTCTCGAGCCTATCGCCTTTCTTCATCACATGTTTTGATTCAGAAACTGTAGGGTGAGAGCTGCCCGCTTGAGGGCTGTCGGTGTGCTTTGTCACCCCTGGCGTATCGACTGGCTGGACCCAGGCTGCTGAGCTGGAACCTGCATCGGCGGTGCTTAAGGGAAAGATGTTGGACATGAGCAAAAAATCCTGGCCCTGCTCACCACCTTGATTAACCCGGGCTTGAAGAGATGGCGGAACGAAAGTCTGGCGCTCGATCAGAGTGGGGTTAACATGATCGATATCGGGTGGATTTGGCGCTTGGCTTGCGCTTCCGCCATCCGTGCCGGCATTTTTTACACTATCCTTGCCAGGAGAGGTCACTGTTCCTAGCCTCGCAGGTTCGATACATCATTAGTAAGTTGTACCCAAAAATCACTTTTCTTCGACAATTGCCTGTCAATGTACCTGGAAAGGCTCGAGAAGAGGTTTCGGCATTGTTAAATGGCCCGGAGTAGCCCGAACTTCGATGAGTCGTTTCCACTTAAACAAGGTCTCCGATTTCTCCGATAGAATGAACTTGGGCAATGCCGTTAGATCATTCAGCACGCGCAATTGACAACGTCATACACCCACTGCTCTCCTATCAGCAATCTCCGCACAGGCGAGCTTCGCGCTTGTTAAAGAAAGGGAAAACATATGGCAATTGATCGGCGAAAACTTCTCGGCAAATTGGCACTCTGGTTCTCAATGTTCGCTTTCGGTCGTGAAGCCAACTCTCAAACTTCTCCCCCGGACGATACGGCGGAGGGCAAACCAGGTATGGAAATGCTGACAATTTTTCTCAGGCACGATCAATCCAAAACAGTAGAAGAAATCAACCAACACCTCAAAGCTACCGGTTGGTTTGCCAGCTTTCCGCCGACCGGAGTAGAGGTTGTTTCGTGGTATGTGCTAATGGGCATCGGGCAAGTCGTGACGCTCAGATTTCCAGCAGAGCGATTGCGCGAGATCAATCGGTTGATTGAATCAAAGGCTTGGGGCGGCTACAGGACTGAATTTTACCCGACATACGATTTTCGGAATATATACACGAAGCTGCAGGAAACTAACCGATAGCAGCCCTTAAATCTTTCGATAAGTTGCCAGCTTACATTTATTCCTCGATTAGCTGGGACCGGAATAGCGTTTCTTGCAACTTCGCTCAGAAGTCTAGCGGCGCGCTTCTAAGATCTTGATGTTGCAATGATTCTGAGCTTGAGCTTCCACGGTCTGCCAAAAGTGATCGTTGAGGTCTGGACAAAACGCGGCAGCAAGTTGCTTTATGCGGTTGACTTTATTGGCGAGAATCGTGTCTTTTGCGACCCGAGCATGTAATTTCGAGTAATCCATGATCAAATGCGAGTAGGTTTCTGCTTTGTCTTCCCACACATCGACCGTTGCGTATTTGGATACAAAGCCTGGCACGAGAGCGAACTCGCTGCTGGGGTCGTTTGAACTATGACCAGGGTAGCGAAATCCACGTTTGTTCAATGCAGTCCACTGCTGGTCTAGCAGTCGATCGGCGCTATCGCGATAGTCGATCGCATGAAACAACTCGTGATGGAAAGCAGATGATGCAGCATTATGCGATTGCATTTTACTGGTGCTTAAAATCATCGTATCGACAACAAACCAACCCGAGTCCATCACACCGGCAACTGCTTTAGTTGTCCCTTTAGTAGTCGATTTCAAATTCGAGCACAGGATTATTCTTTTGATTCGGCAAGACTGTAAAAACGTGTCTGGATAGATCGACAGCTCAGACTCCAACATCCGAGCCATAAAATCTTCTTGCGCGCTGCTTATCGAAGCGAATTGATAAGAATACGCATTGGAGGTTGTGTAAGCGCCTTCGGCAGTTGCCGATACGATGGCTATATCGTATTGGCGAGCCAAAGCCGATAGCAGAGGATGTTTAGTTCGCGGGAGTCTGTTTTGAATTCCACACAGCCACTCGACCACGTCTTCGCAGGTTCGGGACGTGTCGTCTAATTTCCACTTTGATTTGCTGCACGGCATGGCTACGAATTTTTGTTGGGATTTTGGTTATATACCCCGCCCAACAGCATTGCTCACCGCAGCAAAATAAAAGAGCCTGGTTTCCCAGCCCCTTCCATTTCACAATTGTGTCCGTGTCCCGTTCACCAGGTCTAATTGGATTCACTACCGCGTTTGTAGAGACGTTTGCCAAAGACCCAGGTCTCGTCGACAGCGCGATCATCGCCGACAGCCATAACTCCGAAGAGCAGTTTGGCCGCTTGATCGATGTTCTGTGGTCCAGATCCATCTTTCACG
>CAJCHQ010000192.1 GCA_903970295.1 Bryobacterales bacterium | reverse complement strand
GCCGGCGGCTCATCCTGGTCGCGCTTTTCGTGCCGGCTGGAAGCGGTTGAACTGAGGGAATCTTTCCCTTTATCGGTCATTAACTCTCACGCTTTAGTGATTCATATTTATCGTACCCGCTAACCCTCGACAAAGCACCTGATTCTGGCAGTCGGGCCTAAGTTCTTCCGGGAGTGAGGCTGGATCAAGCGGCAAGAGAAATAATGCGCTCGAAACGCTGCGGGCTTTCGAGCAAAACCTGCAAGATCGATGAAGCGGCAGTCGAATGGCGGGCGGACGTCAGGCGTCTCTCCAAAGCACGCACCAGTTCGGCAATCTCATTAAACTCGAAATTAGACGATGATTGAGGGCCGCCTGCGCGCTCCACCTGCAGGCATTTGAGCTTGATGCGCAATAACGAAATCAAAAGACCAAGGTGATGAAAGCCGGCAATTAGACTCAGATGAGCCAATCCTGGTCCAAAAAACAATTTGGAGAAAAGCCTGGCGTAGATGAAACGGCATAGCAAATTTTCGGCTTCGGGGGGCAGTTCAAGCAAGGGCTGACTGCAGATTTCAATCAAGTTAATCGAGTTATGTGGCTGGTCGACAGTGGCCAGATTTTTTCCTGCCCCGGCAATCATCACCTCGACCGAATCCGGTGGCTGAACGAGAAGCTGCATAAGAGCGTGCGCCCCGAAAGAATCGTCGCGCGCGGCGTAAACATCGGCCGGAAAATAGAAGTCAAGCAAATGACGGAGCAGCAAAAAATCAATCTTCTCGGCGGAGACATCGACCAGGCGAGCTCTCTCGAGGTCAACACCGGGCGGTAACAAGCCGACCAGAAATCGCGAAGCGGCAAGCAAGCGAAGAGTGGTGCCGGCTTTGGTTGCGCCATGATCGTCTGTGGCCGACTGGCTTAATTTAAAAAGCGTCTCCATCTGAAAAAACTGTCTCAGCTTTTCCTCGATAAGCAGGTACTGAGGCCAGCGCAGAGGAGCCCCGTCGTAAAATTCAATCTTCGACCAATCTAGATCGAGCTTGGGAAACAAGCGCTTGAATAGACTGAGTCTGGTTCGCAAAAATTCTTCTTGCTCGGACAAAGCCTTACCTGAATTGAAGAGCACACCAGTTGCCGCGAAACTAACCGAAGCCCAGTAACCGTCAGGCGCTTCCGTGAAAGTGTAGGGAAATAGTTGACACATGCCGGGTTTGGCTTCGGCACCAAATTCGGTGTGGAGCATACATCTATCTTCCGCCGTCAAAAACGTGCAGCGACCATCGGCTTGTTTCTCCAATGTATAGGGGAATTGGGCCAGCTTATCGCCGCCGCTGAAAACCGGCAATTTGCGGAAGAATCGGACTGCCGGCTGCCACTCTTTGCCAAAACCTGGGGCCAAATCGCTGATGCGTTCAAAATCCGCTTCAGTCGCAGGCACCGGCCAGCGCAAACAGCAATTGCCGCAACCAGTACACTCGAAATTGATGCCCTGGGGTATATGCAGTATGTCTGGAAAATCCACAATCACTCCTGAACGCCCAAGATAAGCCTAACAGTTGGAGAAAGATGAAAGCAATCAGAGTGGACATGCCCTATCTCCTTTTAGCCTGGGAAGATGAAGCACCAGACAATTCGTATTACCTTGACACCGCTTCCGGTGTGGTCAAGCTCGTGCACCAGAATCTGCTGGATTTACGGGACTTGACGGACGAAATCGAAAAGGATCGGCAGCGATTTCTGTATGTCCCCAAACCAGACCGCAAAGAACTCTTGAAAGATTTGCGCGATTACATGAAATTGATCCAGGACAAAAGTATTTTGCCTGTTCTGGAAATGGCATTCGAAAGTCCGCACGTACTCTCGTCATTTCGCAAAATTCTCGAAAAACACCCTGGCGAAGCCCAACTCTTCACCGACTTTCGCCACACTCAAATGCGCTTGCGCATCGATCAATGGCTGGCTGCCAACAATCTCACCCATGATGATGACGCGGTCAACGTTATGGACGAATCATCAATCGACTTCTACGAAGACGAAGAAAACGACGAAGATTTTGCCCCTTGAGGCGCCAGCCTATACACTTCCCTGCACCTTGCCGTAAGCGCCACCGCCAACGGTGCGGTCAGGCAGAGCCGGTCCACGCACACATTTAATCGCCGACCAGGGCAAGTAGAGAGTTTCATTCTCTCTGCGCAAACACAGATAAGTACCTTGATCGGCCATCGCTACTTCGCCGTCGACTTGCTCACCACTCATGAGCAGAACTTTGACGGATGTGTTCATCGGAATTGCCAAGCGATTAGCCTCTCGGGCGGTAGCCTACAGTTTATAGGAAGCGACGCCCGCCAACTCTTTTCACGCAACAGTTGTATCCAAATTCAATTTTTAGGCTGATCACGATTGGGGCGATCCGCCCAGGGCGCCTGCCACCGCAACAATTGTCGGATCGAGGTATTGAAGAGCTTCGGCGAAGCCGTCTGCTTCGCAATAGGCGTGCAGGTCATTCAAACTACCTAACCGGCAGCTATAGGTGAGCCAATCACTGCGGACTGGGCCTTAGCAGTTGTGGCAGCGTCAATTAGTGCCTGAGCGCTAGCCCGACGCAGCGGCCGCTTTGGAAACGGCTGCCGCCAGGGCCGGCTTGTCCTGACCACCAGCATTTTGTCCCTCTTGGCTACTGCCGACTGTGCCTTTATCCGCGTGCACATGTGCCTGGCAAATTTGACGTCGGTGCCGTCTTTTTTGAGAGTGGCATCCTCGGTCTTGAATGTGCCGTCTTTGTAATCGTAAGTAGCGACAGCTCGGTTGTTCGCGTCAGTGGTCACGGCTTTTCCATCAGCGATTTCGGTTTTTAAGACTCCGACTAATTCCACACGGCTACATGAGAGTGGTTGCCCTCGAGTCGAATTCGACTCCTGGACAATTTATTTGCTTGACCAGCTGGAAGGGCCGGTTTCTGGCACATGTCAAGATAAACTAGTAAATTACGCTCGTCACTGGGAAAATACGTAGTGACAAATTAATGTTGCCGGATTAGGTGCCAGGCGGGGCGGGGTCAAGCGTTTCCGCTTGCAAAGGATCTAGAATCAATTCTGTAACCCGAGCTGAATGAATGCCATGGAATCGCTGAGAAAAACTGACGCAATCCAAATCATCAAAGTCATGATTTGCCTTTTTACTACTTTGTGCTTGACCGGTTGTGGCAAGAAAGCCGACAGTCCAGTTCAGAAAAGTCTTTCCCTGACAGGCGACTGGAGTGTGCGCTACAAATTCGATGGGCAAATGTTGAATGCCTCGATGCACCTGGAGCAAAAAGGCCACGACGTCACTGGGACAGGGAAAGATGATCCGTCAGGCACTCCGTTTACAATCGACCAGGGATTAGTGCGCGGACATCAACTAACTTTCGTCAAAAAATATGGCGGCGACCTGGCCAAATTGCCCCCGATTCAGTACGCGGGCACGATTACTGCAGAAGGTCCGGATGGAGCTCCCGGACCCTATATCAGCGGCGATTACTCGGCGACATCGGCAGATGGCAAAGCGGTTTCCAACGATTGGGATGCCGTCAAAGACATGAGTGCA
>CAJCHQ010000191.1 GCA_903970295.1 Bryobacterales bacterium | reverse complement strand
AAAGTACAGGAAGCTCGCAAGGCATCGGAAGTTACCGGTGATGCCGTAGTACTGGTAGTGACCGTTGAGCTTTCGCTTCTATGATTGATGCTGGTCTCGAACTGTCTCATGCCGGTTCTTGCGACACCAGTCGGTGATAGCATGCAGGCACCTTTGAAAGCGCTTGCTTGCTGTCTTCCTCCGAATGACCCAGTTTCCTTGCCTGGATTTCCCCCTATTCTGCCGCGGTCTGTCCATCCACTCCTGGTGCACCATCTTTTCGCGTGCGTCGATATGCCTCCTTGAGGAACTCGATGTCTATGTGGTGGGCGAGGTTTGTTAGCACCATGCTCGGTGCTTGCTTCGCCAGTTCTGCTACCCGTTGCAATTTCGTTGACACGTTTTCCGAGCTCGATCTCTCGTTCATCTTTCCTCGCTACGGTTCCAACTCCCGGCGTCCGCCTTCCCTCCCGAGGCTCCCGTGGGTTTCGGTTCGCCCCGTTCATCGGTACTATGCAGGCGCTCTGAATCGCTGTTTCCTGTCTCGGTTTCTATCCTCTTCGGTCGTCCCCGAGAGAGCGTTGCACGAAGTGCGTTCTTGCCTAGAAAGTAAAATTGAGCTTGGATTGTGTTACTAGGTTAGCACGGGGTCGAGCATGAAGAAAACCAGTCGCCAGGACAATGCGAAAGAGCTGTACTGGCGGACATTAGTAGCCCGGTTTGCCGAGAGCGGACTGACCCAGGCTGCTTTTTGCAAGCAAGAGGGTCTGCACGCCGGTAGCTTTAGCTCGTGGAAGAGGGCGATTGCGGCGCGAGAAGCGGAAGCGGTTAACGCCGAGCTGTCCTTCCGGCGAAAGCACACCGACGAACCGAAAGAAACTTATTGGCGCAAGACAGTCTCGCGTTTCAAGCACAGTGGTTTGAGCAAAGACGAGTTTTGCGAGAAAGAGGGGATCAAGCGACAAGCATTTTGCTATTGGCGAGCCGAACTTGAGCGCCGCGATGGCGCAAAACTTAGAGCCATCGCCCAGCCGCTGGCGAGCAGTGCGAGCAGGTTCCTTCCGGTCCAGGTCGCGCAGCCGGAGCCTTTCCGACCTGTCGCAAAATCACCGCAAGCAATTGCGGAGATCGACATCCTCTGCGGGACAGTCCGCATCTTCGATACTGCAACCACTGAGGCCTTAACTGCATTGTTCAAAGCACTGAAGGAGTCGACAGAATGATCGGCAATACAGGCGGCACTCGAATTTTTCTGTACACGCAAGACACTGATATGCGCAAGAGTTTCGATTCACTCCGCGGCATTGTGCGCAGTGCCATGCATCTCGATCCGATGTCCGGTGGCCTGTTTCTGTTCAAGAATAAGCGAGGCGACCGAATCAAGGCAGTTTACTGGGACTCCGATGGCATGGCCATGTGGTATAAAGTCCTCCAGCGTGGTACTTTCCAATTCCCCGACTTGCAGAATTTTTCTGCCGCAGGCATAGAGATCGATGCTTCGACATTGAGAATGATCTTGGACGGGATCGATCTAAGCAGTATCCGGCGCCGGAACCGATATCGCGCTCCAGCAAGAACTGCTAGCACCCAGCCGACTGCAGCTACGTTCTAGAGGTGGCTTCGTGCCGCTTCCTTCGCAACTTCAGAGCGACCATGTATGCGGCCACGACACCAGATGTAGCTGTGTCGACAAATTTACCCCTTGATTGCCAGCCAGGACATGCGCAACTACAGGTGGTGTAGCCCTGGTGTTGTGAAGGGCAAATGTGTCGCGCCCTTCAACCTCCTACATCCTCTTGACCGACCTTCCAGAGCATTCTAGCAAGCGAAAAATCGCGACGAAACATAACAGCTATTCCAAGACTGTCGCCGCTTCATTAGATCAGTCCGAATTAATCACTACGGTATGCCACCGCCCGCGGTGGCATACCGTACAATAGCCTTGCATTCCAAAACTGACTAATACCATGAAGAAAACCAGCCCAACAGAAGATCCCAATTACCTGCCAGATAACGTTCCAGAATGTCACAAGGTGATCACTGAACTTCGAGGAAGACTCAAGTCTCTCGAAGAACGCATCGCCGATCTCGAAAAACAACTTAGCCGGAGGAACCGCGCTACTTTTGGGAAGAAATCCGCCAAGGTCGACGCTACTCTGCTGACCGGCACGGGAGCCGCCATTCACTGCCAAACTTCCGATGAGCTTGATGCTGAAAAAGATCGATTGAATCTCGTTCCTGATAAGAAACAAGGTGGCGGTCGCTCGGCTCCGCCTCCTGGACTTACAGCACGCAAAATTGAACATCGTATTGACGCCAGCCAAATTCCCTGCCCTTGCTGTGGACAACCCAGAGAGATCTTCGGCTTCGATGTCTCGCACCAAATTGAGTTCGTCCGGGCTCTCTTCGAATGCATCCAGCATGTCATGTTCAAATATGCCTGCAAGAACTGCGAAGGCCAAATCGTCGTTGCTCAAAAACCATACCAGCCTATTGACAAAGGAGTGCCTGGACCCGGCCTGCTTGCCAAAATTGCCACTGACAAATTCTGGCTGCACTTGCCGCTTTACCGCCAGGAGCAAGTATTCAAAGCGCTGAGCATTCCGATAAACCGCTCCTCGATGTGTCGATGGCTCAAAGAAGTTGCGGATATCTTTCTGCCGATTGTGAAGAGAATGAGCCAACTCATTTTGAACAGCCGTGCCGTCCAATCCGATGCCACCACTCTGCCGGTCCTCAAAAAAGGCCTCGGAAAGGCGCATAGGGGATACGCCTGGACCTATCGTGGCGACGCTAGCTATCCATACGTCGTCTATGATTATTCTGACACCGAGCATTCCATCTATCCGGAGCGGATTCTCAACGGCTTCACCGGAATACTTCAAACTGACGGCACCAACAAGTACAACGAGATCATTAAGAACGGTGCTACCGCCGCCAACTGTTGGGCGCATGTACACTGCTACTTCGAGGACGCCTGGAAGGCAGATCCGATACCGGCAGAATTTCCCATGGGCGTCATCAAAAGTCTGTTTGATATCGAACGACTGGCAGCCACCCTTTCTGAAGCGGAACGTAAAGATCTGCGCCAAAGACTGGCAAGGCCGAAACTCGCGCAGCTCAAGACCTGGCTCGATGATATGAAATTGGTCGAACCGCCAAAAACCAAACTCGGAGATGCCATCTCTTACACTCTCAATCGCTGGCCGGCGCTCTTGGTTTACCTCGACTATCCGTTCGTCGAAATCAGCAATAATGCCAGTGAGCGCAGCATCAAACCGCTTGTTTTGAGCCGGCGTAACTGGCTCTTCGCCGGCTCCGAGGAGGGTGGGCACACAGCGGCGACGATCATGAGCATCATCGAGACTTGCAAGCGCCTCCGAATCAATCCATTTGAATACATGAAGGACGTGCTGACCAGGTTCCCCTCTGCCAAGACTTCTCAACTTGACGACTTCCTTCCCGACCGCTGGCTAGCTCAAAGACAATCTCAGCCCCGCTAACCGCTCAAGGCTCGCTCAATCCTCTCGCGCGCGATCGCTTAATTCAAGAGTGCGGTTGCTGCAACGCTTTCTCGGGGCTAGTGGTTTTGACCATGTCTGATCGGCCGTCTTTGAGTACTTGTACCGGCCAATTCAGCCCGCACCGGCTGGGCTTGTTGAGAGCGGGACCGTGCGCTCTGTATCTTGCATTACCGTACGGTGGCCCTTCCGGTAATGTCTCGCTTCGCTCGGATGTGTGTTGCGCGCCGGTGCAACCTCCTCGCGGTAGCACCACATATAGTTAGTTACTTCTGATTGTGACAGTTGCCATGATAGAATTTGGGGTTGCGGTACCTCCGCGGGGAAAGACAGGACTGGCCATGAAATTCGAGCTTGATCGGCTACTCAATTACTCCGACGCTGACATTCTCAACGAAATCAGAAG
>CAJCHQ010000190.1 GCA_903970295.1 Bryobacterales bacterium | reverse complement strand
GCGCGACCAAGGGCTTGGCTGGCTGCATTCAAATCGCCTTTGCCTCTGTAAGCCTGAGAAAGCGCATACTGGACATCGGGATCGTTGGGTGCCTGAGCAGCAACAGTGTTTAATCCGGCAATCGCCCGATTATAATCACCGGCTTTGAATGCGACTTGAGCATCCGCCGCTGTTTGTTTCAAGCTTTCTTTCGTTTGAGTGGCTCTGGCCAGGGCTTGCGCTTGCTGTTGCTGAGCCTTGGCTCTGCCATCTTGAGCGACCTTGTCCGCGATTCTGCCCTGCACAGCCCGCACCGCATCTGCCAATTCAGAGTCACCCGGTTTCAGCCCAGCCGCTCTCTGGTAATTGCTCAGCGCTCCTTGCAAATCGCCACGCGATTCGGCGATCACGCCGAGATTGTAATAGGCATCGGCGTTGCGATAATCGATCGTCAAAACCTGCCTGAAAGCTTGCTCGGCTTCGGCCATATGGCCTTGCGAATAGAGAGATGTGGCCCGCTGCAAAGCAGAGCGACTGCGATCGGCGACACTCTCGGCACCATCGGCAGAAGCGCTTGGTTCGCCTGTGGATGTGCCGGGCGCAGGAGCACTACTGCCGCTATTTCCGCCATATGAATCATCCTGGTCGGCGGCAGTGTAGTGGTCAGAAGCAGTGTAGCGATTGGCGCCTGTGTGGCTGGACCCAGCCGCTGCCTGTGCACTGTTGGCATCTAACTTGGGCGCCATCGGCGGCAAGAGCAAATCAGATTTGCTTTTGCCGACTGCCTGAGCAATAGCATTGATGCGACTATCGTTCGAACCATGTTGTTTGGCCCCAAAAATTGTCATCTCCAGTGAATCGAGACGGCTGCCCAGGGCTTGCTGTTTCTTTGTATAGCCATACAGCGATTGTTCGTACTGGTCGAGTTGGGCCAGATTGGCCGAAGCATCATTTGTCAACGAAAACGCCGGCAGGCTGTTGAGCGACAGAAGACATATCTGGGCGAGACAAACTCCGGCCACAGTATTTTTTACTTTTATTGCCGACAATCTTCTGCTCGAGCTCTTCATCTGTGCCATCTCAGCCGTAGGTACGCGCCCCTCACCTGCAGTCAGCATATGACTCCCATGTGTACGATTTGTGAATAACTAACTTCCGACTTTTCGTTCGGAAAGGGCACCAGTGGGAGCTGCCACAAGTTTTTGGACAACCAATGGCATATACTCCGGCAAAGAATTTTGGTCATTTTTTGTAAATTGTGGAAAATCAACAGTCACTCTCGTGCCGCATTTGTCGGGACCGTCTGCTAAGTAAACATCGGCTCGGTGCACGCTGGCAATTTCTCGAACAATAGCCAGTCCTAATCCACTGCCCGATACACCGCGATCTGAAACGCGATAGAACCTTTCGAAGACGCGCTCTCGCTCATCAGGAGCGATCCCGGGTCCATCATCTTCGACGACGAGAAGCACACGATGTTTCGAGTCAGCGGCTCGAACCGAGTTGACGATCCGGGCAGTGACGTGACCACCGGCAGGCGTATAAAGGACTGCGTTCTCGATTAAATTGGAAGTTAATTCATGCAGGCTGGCTCGATCGCCGCGCACTAAAGCTGGTGCACTCGATTGCTCGAAGCCGAGATCGATATTCTTGCTCAGCGCCTGTGTGACCAACTCGCGACTGGCGTTTTTGGCAATGTCGTTCAAATCGAGCACCTGCCACAAAGCCGGATCGACCGCCCCTGGTTCAGCTCGAGCCAGCGCCAGGAGCTGATTGGCCAGTCTTGCCGCTCGTTCGGCGCCGGTATTAATCAAAGCCAGAGCATGGGCGACGTCTTCGGGATCACGTTGACGCAGAGCCAGTTCGGATTGCGTTTTCAAACCGGCGATCGGTGTGCGCAATTGATGCGCGGCATTAGCCACGAACCGTCTCTGGGCCTGCAAGTCTTCCCGCAAACGATCGAGCAATTCATTGATCGAATGCACGAGGGGGCGCACTTCTTTCGGCACATTGTCCAGAGCGATCGGGCGCAAATCAGTGGGTGTGCGAGAGGCCACGGCATCGCGCACGCTGGTCAGGGGGCGCAGACCACGTGTGACACCGAACCAGACAACCAGTGCCGACATGACGATGATCACAAGCTGTGGCACAACCACACTCATCAAGATTTCGTCGGCAATTTGTTCTCGACCATTCAAAGTTTCTGCGACCTGAATAAAAACAGCCTGATCTTTTTGACCGGGCACTGGAAAATTGACCGAGGCGATCCGCACATCTTCACCATTGACGGTATCATCTCGATATTCGGCACTTTGAGAATCGATGCGCTCGTTCAAGTCGGGAGCCGGCAATTCATCGTCGCCGGCGATGATTCGGCCTTTTTCATCGAGTACCTGATAGAAGACTTTGTCTTTGAGATTGTCTTTCAACATCTTCAAAGCTTGCGGTTGCAAGTCGACGACTATTTTGCCCGCATCAGTGGCCGAAATAAATGAACTCACCTCATAGACTGAGTCGAGCAACGACTTGTCGTAAGCATCGGTGGCCAGGTTGATCGAAAGTCCATACATCAAGCCCGTTCCCACCAGGAGCAAAACCAGGAGTGGTATCACCAACCAGGCTAACAGCTGCGTGCGGATCGAAGGATTGACTTTCACTGCTTGCTCTCCAGCAAATAACCGAGACCACGGATTGTGCGAATGTTGACGCCGGCCGGCTCCAGTTTTTTGCGCAAGCGGTGCACATTCACTTCCATGGCATTGTGACTGACTTCTTCATCCCAACCGTACATATGCTCGATCAGCTGCTCTTTGCTGACGACCGAGCCGCCGC
>CAJCHQ010000189.1 GCA_903970295.1 Bryobacterales bacterium | reverse complement strand
AAGAACCGCCGCGAAAGGATCTGGCGGAGGCGCAAGAGCACGATGCTTAAGCGCCTCTGCTGGAAGCTTTTACTCTTGATCAGAATCGCTTTTAGTTTGGTTTTCTCTTTCTTTTTTAGTTTGGTTTTTTTTCGTGCGCGGTAACTACCAGATGAGCTGTTGCGGGCTTGATGAATTACTACCTCAATTGCTTGAACAAGGGTTACTCTATGTTGGTGCCTGTGCGCAGCCCCAGGAAAGGGTGAATCCCGCTCCGCCGTGCCCATAGTTATGAACTACAAAGTGCCCCGGTGAACATTCTTTAACTTCCAGTCGTACCGACGACCGCACCGGACGAAGCCCACATTTTTTATCGAGTATGTCCCTTTCAGGATCGATTTTTCAATGACGGAAAGATTTCCTCGCACCGCTCGATGATTCCCGGAATCTGCGCCTTATCAACATTCAAGCTACTATCATTTTCTAAGAAAACGCCACCTAAGACGGTATCATTGTCGCGGGGCACGACATGGGCGAATCTTGCCGTCATCGCCTTCAAACATCATCGCCTTGTGAAAGTCGGCCAGTCTGATGCTCAGCACCTGGCCGGCGCAGTCACTCTGAACAGCTCTGTGAAGTTCTAAAGAACAACATCTGAATGAGGAACGGTTGCGAGTTCTGTTTAAACCTGAAACGAAGCTGCCGCCCACTGTATGACAGGCTTTGTACGGAAACCACCAGGCGGCAGCGGCAGCAGAAGTTGTGTTTTCTGGCATCTCCCTCGTGATAATTTTCACTTTGTAGCCAGCCCGACCCAAAACGATTGCGGAAGTCAATCCAATCACTCCCGCTCCGACAACGATTAAATTAGAGTCGCGCAAAAGAATTCCCGGTCACAACCGCAGGCAAATCATTATAAGCGTCGCATCTAGAAAATTGGAATCGAAAAAGTAATGTCGGTTCGGCAGAGAGAATTCGTGAGAATTCCCCCTGCCGATTTGCCGCTCGCTCTGGTTAGTTGTCAGTTAGTTAGGCAACACAACGCTGTCAATAACGTGAATGACACCATTATCAGTGATGATATCAGCGGTCACGACATTCGCGTTGTCCACAGTCACACCCGAACCATTCTTGATTTTCAACTCTTGTCCCTGCACAGTCTTCAGGGTCTGGTGCTTGCCCACCTCTGCTGCCGTGTGCTTACCGGCGACCACGTGATAGGTCAGAATAGACGTCAGCTTTGCTTTGTCTTTCAGCAATGATTCCACGGTGCCAGGAGGCAACTTGGCAAACGCTTCGTCGGTCGGTGCAAAGACTGTGAAAGGTCCCGGACCAGAAAGCGTTTCTACAAGACCAGCTTCTGTGACTGCTGCCACCAGAGTCTTGAAATTTCCGTTTTTAACTGCGGTTTCTACAATGTTCGACATTCTAATTCTCCATGCATAGTTTGCCAGGGTGATTGAGACTTGCATCTCTGCGAGTCACCCTGCTGTATTTTTTTGTCACTTGGTCCACGATAGCCGATTGAATATGAACAAGGGGTGAACGCGGCTAATAGGATGAGGAACTGAGCAATGATGTTGTGATGCTCTTTTCGAAACGGCTCATTAATGCCGCCTAGATAGACACAATTGGCGAGCCAACTGCCGATCTACGCTCTAACATCGCTCCCGAAGCCAGAGCTAAAATCGTGTATGAGCGCATCATTAACGTCTGCGATGATCCCGACGTTCGTGACGCCCTGGGCTTTTTAATGACCCGGAAAATTGCCCACCAGAAGTCATTTGAGAAAGCTCTCTACTCTATTCCAAATAACTTTCCACCCGGCAGAATGCCTGGCTGTCGGGTCCATGGCTGGCAGGTCATTCTGGATGGCTTTTTTAAAGTTCGTATACCGATTTGGTGTAGACGAGCGTTGACTCTCCTACCCTGTCTTCTCATCATCCGTTCGGCGTAGGTTTTGACACTACTAAACTACTGGTGGTATCACAAGCGGCTTTGAGTTATGCTCAATATCAGCTTACTTCTAAATCTGGTAGCAGGAAGTTAGCATGGAAAGCGGCCAGATGCCCGACTTGATTTTTTTTGTTTTTTTTGGACAATCAAATTGCAAAGCGAGTCCTAGAGCCAATTTTCTAGAATAAATGTTCCTACATTGCTTATAAGAGCTACTTTCGGTAGTGAAGTTCCTTCTTGTTTGCTTCTGGGGTAGCAGATTCCAACTTAACTGGTGGACTAGGTGGACTATCGAACCAGCTTAATCTTAAAGGTGTGCTCGAATATGGCGAGTCTCCGCCGGAATCATAAATATTTGTGCCCTCGATCTGGCGATGAGCCAGTTCTAAAACACTGGTCCAGAGTCCGCTGACGTTTTGGGCATTGACAGAATCTTCATAAACATTTGGTTGGCCGACAGTGATCGGCTGGGCTTTTGCACCGAGAAAAGTAACAGTGTAAGTGTGTCGGCCGTCAGCACCCGGGCCATTGTCATGGATCATATTGCGAATGGCCTTGGGGTTTTCTTGTGCCAGGGCTTGAACAGATGCCAGAAAAGAGCCATCTCGTATTCGTCCTTGCTCTACATTAACCGGCTGGATAGCTTCTTTCCAGGCTTCTGATTGATTTTTGCCGTTGCCTATGTAGAGTTGACCGCGCTGACCTTGGTCGACAGGAGCACTCGGTGTGAGCAGATTATGATCGATAATAAGTGATTCAACCTTCCCGTCGGCTGCGTCAAGAACTTGTATAGCGCCTTTAGCACTGACGCCCTTAACTGTGAGGAAGGGTAGGTATTGATTGATGTCTTGATTGATCTTTGCTAGGTCTTCGTTAAACGTGACAGAATTGGGCCCGCCGTCTAGCTTCTGTAAGCTTCCCAGTAAATGTTCAGCTGAGGTCAAAGCCTGCGGCAACTGAGCGTTATTGGCGGTTGAACAAGCCTTTAGCGCATCAGTGCTT
>CAJCHQ010000188.1 GCA_903970295.1 Bryobacterales bacterium | reverse complement strand
CAAAATCATCAAGCGGGAGGTGTCGGGGTGACTGAAAGACATGATTGTGTTATCGAGCGCACTCTTCATCGCTTCGGCGCTTTTCTTCGATTGTTCGCTAGGTTCGTGGTCGCCGATTTCGACAGCGGGAAGGTGGGAGTTAGTCTTTTGCTCACGCGCCTTCTCTCCCGCGCGCTGCGCTTTTTGTGCGGCTCGATGTTGCGAGTCTGAGGAAGAGCCAAATCTCTGTTGCTGCCCTGGCGCTACCGGTTGTTCGAGCTGTGAGCTAAGTTCGGCTGGCATCGAGTTTTCTCCCTGGTTTCAGCGTGCGAAACAAAACCCGCCTCGGACAAAGCGCTGTCTGGGCGATGCTTGGGGTGACTCTGAAAGAATAGAAAATCAGGGGGGAGAATACACTGTGCATTTCCGCAAACTCTTCGAGCTAAGTGGTAGAAAGTGGGGAAACACCGGGAAACCCTGGCAAGTGGTTGATCGGGAGAGGGCATGACAGCAACAGGCGGAAACGGTTGAATAACGACGCCAGCGTGGAATTACCCGGTTAGTGAAGGGACCGAGGAACTGCGACCGATAACATGGCTAAGCTCCAGTCACGAACATTGCTGTTGATTTTCGGCACAGTTGCGTCGGTAGCTGTTGCTGTTTTTCTGGATAGTCACCCGGCGTTTGTTAAGGTAGACGAAAGCGTTGAACGAGAGCTTCTCCAAGCCGTCAGCGACATGTTGAATAAGCACTACAAACAGACGCAATTGTCTGGGCAGACAGCAGTAGTTTCACAAGTCATCTGTGATCTGATTTTTGGTACCGCCGGTGCAGCTATTGGTTATAAGGCGAATTCCGCGAAGTTGATTATCGGATTGCAGTTGCTGGCTGCGTCTGTGATTTTGATGGCGCTCGCACCATTAGATACCGCGCACGCGGTGCAGTTATGGCTGAGTGCATTATTGAGCTTTTTTGTGGGCTCGTACACACGCAACTATCAGAAGCAGGCTGTGCAAGCACAACAGCTAACCTACGAATTGAAAGTGCGCAATCAACAGTTGGAACAATCAGAGATCTTGTTGGTCAAAACCGACGAGACAGATAGACGTATATTCGCTGCTGATTTGCACGATCGGGTACTCAATGACATAAAGCTGGCGTTAAGCGAATTCAACGAATACAAAAAGTCTCCCGATGATAGCAAAGCCAGGAAGATCACGGAATTATTGAATGAAACGATGTCCGACATGCGAAATCTGATGGATGAACTAAACCCGGTCATGCTCGAATGTTTCGGATTGGCGGCAGCACTCGAAGATTGCGCTGATACGTTCACGCGGCGTGGTGGCTTCAAAGTAAAGGTCGAGAACGAAGCGGACGCCGGGCTGATCAAACGATTGAATGCGGTAGAACAGCAGCTGATTTATAGGCTTGTTCAAGAGTCACTGACCAATGCTTACAAACATGCTGAAGCGAAGATAGTGATCATATCTTTGACCAGCAAGGACGATGCTCTAGCAGTTAAAGTGAGCGACGACGGGAAAGGCATGAGCAAAGAGATTAGCGACACATCACGTGGACTCAAGTACATGCGCATGCGAGCAGCGATCATCGGCGCGACTGTTAACTGGTCTGCTCCGGACAAGGGCACCGGCACTGTGGTACAAATTAACATGCCGGTGCACTGACCTCGGGGCATCGCATTCCGCCTCTCTTAAAAATGGGCTGGGATATTGAATGTGTTGTCACCGATCTTGATCGCGGGATGATCGACGTTGACGTGGTTCTGGTTGTCGATGCTGACGTCAGCTTTGATGGTACCGGGAAGTCCCAGGGGCATGCCTGCATCGACATGAAATTTAGCTTCGCCTTGTTTGGCGTGATCGATTGAATGCACTGGCACGTTCACATCGTAGCCCATAACTCTGGCATGGGCGTTTATGCCGGTAATGTGGTCAATGGTTGCCGTGCCTGTTTTAGGATCAGTGCCGATCTGAAAAGAGAATTTCTTGTCGAAATCAATTGATTTCAGGGGTGGCTTATTCAGCGGCCAGCTAGTCGGCTTGTCGGTTTCTACAGTATAAGTGCCGCCGTGCTTTTCGATCGACTTGATACCAGCAAGCTTCAGCAAGGGCATCTTCGTTTCATCGAGAGGAAACATCTGGTCGGGCAATTTGGAAACGACGTTAGCAATCAGGTCGATGTTTTGCTTCACCATTTCGGTGGCAATTGGTGCCAAGGTCTGAACATCAGGTTTGCGGAGATTAGCAACCTCACGAAGAAGCAGGTCAGCACCCGAGATGGGGGGTAATTTTTCAGCGATTTCCAGTGCATTTTGAATAGGCATGATTGTTTTCTCCTAAATTACAGCAACACCAGGTTTGCGGTGAACCACTGCGGTTCATCACTTTCGTTCGGGGCGTTGCGCTTTCGATGTAATTAGAATAGCGGCGGTTAGATTGGAAAAAAATGTGCAAGTCCGCAAGCCTTTGCAAACCAGCCCAATAAATCGAAAATCAGGGCTTCTGGCCAAAAGTGCTCTTATCAAATTTGAAGCGCTGAGCCAGCCAGTCATCAAGATTCGCATCCAGGCGGTCCAACTCGCTGATATCGACGACGCCGCATTTAAGGGCTTCGAAGACGATGCGCATGCGCGTGTTGTAGAGCTCCACGCCGGCAGTCTCTTTCAAGTAACTATCTGCACCTTTGACGAGCTTTTGCGAAACACTGGATATTCGGTTCTGCACACCACGCACACTGACATAGTGGTGGAGAGCGATACCTTTATCGGTCAATCCCAGAATCATATCGAGCAAGGTTTCGTATTCCGCGGGCGTCAGGGCGACTTCGCCTTTTTGCACGTATTCTTCGATGCCGCGAACGATCGGATCGATATATGGAATGTCGTGCAAGAGAATCGAATCAATCGCTTCGACAAGTTTCTCGTCCGGCTCAGTTTTGAGGGCGTAACCGTGAATCGCTTCGTCGGGAATAATCTTGCCCAGTTCCCGCACGAATGATTCTTTATGAAATTGCGACCAGAAAAGAATGCGTGTTTGTGGTCTCTTGCTCCAAATTTCCTGGGCCGCATGGATGCCGTTCATTTCCGGCATGACTATATCCATGACAATCAAGTCGAAGTTGTTTTCGTGAGCGGTTAGCGAAACAGCTTCGGCGCCTGAATTGGCTTCGGTGATGTCGAGGTCTTTGCTGACCTGTTTGAGGATGTCGATAATATGCTGCCGGAGAGCAGGTACGTCGTCGACTACTAAAATCTTATGCATCGACTAATTCTACGTGATGGAGATAGATTCCGCCATCTCTGCAGGCTCAGTCGTGTTTCGCCTCGACGGTGCCGATATTGAGCGGAGCGCTTTCAAGAGTCGCCGGATCCTGGGAATTAAGGACGGCTTGGAAAGGTAATACGAGAGATATGGCGGCGGCAACAGAAACAGCCGGGCGTGGAGCAAACCAAACTTGCGGCAACCATGCAGGTTTGGTGGTGGGACTGGTTGTAGGTTTGGATACAGGCTTTGCGATGGGGTTTGCCTTTGGTTCGGCCTCCGGTTGTGCAACCGGCTTCGCGGTTGGTCGCAGTCCCATCGCTTTTTCGAGAGACGCAGAAACTGCTTCACGGTCGATGTGTCGCTCAGAAATGATGGTGATCAGGTTGTCTACGTTGCCTTCGAAGTGGATGGTGGCTTTAAAATCGACCAGATCTTGCCAGACAGGAAGCTCCAATTTCTGCATCGTGCGCAGCTCTACCACGCGTTTTCCGTCAATGGATGTTTGATCAATGGTGGCGCGATTGAGATCGGCGATCAACCAACCGAAACGAGCATCGCCAGTCGATTGTATCGCGATAGACTGGAGCGTATCGCCGGGAGATACGAACCATACCGGCCGGGTGCAAACCTTCGGTTCGGATTTCGTCTGAGTCGTCACTTCATTAGTAATCTCTTCTTCACTGGCTTTCTCGGTTGCAGCTTGTGGTATTTGTCCTAGTCTGCGAGCGATGCCACCGCACAATTTACCGGCAGCCGCATCGATTTCACCTTTACGCGTTTTGGCGATACCGGTAGCCGCAATGAAAATCGCGAATTCAATGCCGGTGAGATATCGATCGGAGCCAGCGCCGAAGATTCTGCGCGTAGAGAAGGTGACCTTGTCGCCGCTAGAAGTTTGTGTTTGTGTTTGTGTTTGTGCAGCACCACAGCGAGCTCCGACGGTCACAGGCGAGAGGATTGGAATGCGCTGTCCAGTGGCTGTAACAATCACGGCGATGCGCGAACCCCGCGTATCGATTGGTTCGAACCTGATCGTGATTCGCTGACCGTCAGGTCCGACTGGAGCGAAAGTGATGGGGGCGATTGGATTGGTTGGCAAAACGATTGGAGTCTTGATAGGACGAACATCAATTTCCGGACTGACTGACACTGGGGAGCGGGTTGCTTCGACAGGAGCGACAAACCCTGAAAGAGGTGAAACCGGAAGTTTCGTCTCCAGAGCTAGGTTGCCGACGAGGGCAGTTGGGGAAGCTGAGGCAATAACTGCTGGAGAAAATGTTGTTGCGGGAGTGAAGTTTGCTGCAGAAATGAAGTTCGCTGCGGGAGTGAAAATTGGTACCGTGTTGGTGAGTGGTGCTGCGACGGAAATTGTCGCTTCAATCGCTGGACGTTCGTTATTGATCAATGTGTCAGTCGGTGCCGTGTGCTGAAAGATCGACTGTCTGCCAGCTACTTCATATAGATTCCGGTTAGTAAGGAAGAACTCCGCTGAATTGGTGGTGACAGGAACAGCAGAAAGTTTTGTTGCAGAGAAGCCGACGATGTTGCGATCAGTCGGCAATTGAGTTTTGTCAAAACCTGGGGTGAGTTTCGAGAAATAGTTGTCCGAACCAATTCTGGTAGCGGCGCTAAAACTGGCAGGGAGAGCGATAACGATATTTTGCGCCAAAGGCTCAGAGCGTAACTCTGCAATTTTCGTACCCTTGACAGCATCAGACGCTTGCGACGCTGACACTTTATTGAGGGACTCAACCGATATCGGTTGAGTGTTTATAGCCAGGGAGTCAGCCAATTTCGGTGTAACATCGATTTTCTGACTAACCACAATTGACATTGAATCTTTAGTTGGAGAAACAACCGTCTTCGGATCGGCTGAAGGGAAAGTAGTATCCAGCTTTTGCTGCACCACTGCTGGCAGAGCATCTCTCACTTGTGCATATGCAGTCTTTGCGTCAGGCGAAG
>CAJCHQ010000187.1 GCA_903970295.1 Bryobacterales bacterium | reverse complement strand
AAAGCAGGTTTTGAGTCTGGTCCCCTCCCACACCGAAGGCGGCTGTCTTTGAGCCGAAGTCTTTGGTAAGAACGGACTCTGGCTGCTTCTCAGTCAACGAGTCACCAACAAAGAGTGTGTCTATTCCGCCGTTTTTGGCTTCCTCATCATATTTTATTGTTCTCGTTGATTCTTGCCTGCAACTGATTGTTTGGCAGGGCTGGTGTTGTCGCAACCGACTCTGAATATGGTAAGGGGGTGGAATCACTCGATTCTGTTGCCGATGGAGCAGTATCTGTCCCAGTTGATGCCACAGTTGATGTCACAGGTGTCGTTGTTGATACCACCGTGAATAAATACAGCATTCGATGTTGCGCTTTCCGAACCGTCTTCCGCAATGACGTTGCCGGTAACCGTATTGTTAGAAGCACCGTCGTCTAAATAAATTCCCTTGCCATCTCCGAGCGTTGGATCGCTGTAATTAGCTATGTAATTGTTCTCGATCAGGGCGCCGCCTGAAAGTTGCTTATTTGCATTCCACTCGTAGATCGCGCCGCCATCGCCATGGTCTTGCATGGTATCGACGATGACATTGCCACTAACCACGGTTCCGCTGACACAAAAACGTGTCTGCACTCAGGCCTTCTTAAGCGAGCCTGGTTTATGGGCCGCAGTTTGTCCTGTCTTATTACTCTTCACGACGAATTCAGGATTGTCCGCGCTGGCTGCGACGTGGTGCCCCTTGATGTCCATGGGCTCAGTCACTTTCTTTTGCACGGTGCCTTCAATCTTGCCTTGCGAACTCTGCCACGAGACCTTGTCTCCCTTCTTCAATTGTTTACTCATTAGGTGCTCCTGCGAACTTGATCGCATCTGCGCGGTTCTGGCTAGTTCTCCGACCACCGATCCGGACTCACACAATCAGCAAAAGTTCCACTGATTTCACTAGTCGGCGTCGTCTGGGAAAACCTTCGAGCCTTCCCATGTATCAGGGAAAGTTATGAATCTCACATATCGAGAAAAAGCATCGATCGGCATCTTAACCAAACCATTTCCTACAGACTCGACCCCTGGAACAGATTCATGAATTTCTGAATCGGCAGCACGGCAGCTATAAAGCAAAACCTGATCGGTTTCCGCATCCAAAGCTATGACCGCGTAGCAAGCGCTAGCCAATCGGACTTTGGACTGAAGCTCTTGCTCATTCTTTGCCGATATCACCACGGGCGCTCCCTGATCGAGAAGTTTGGTAATAGCGGCAGTAGTTTCAGTAGATGATAATTCGTCGCCTTTTAGATAACGCATATCTCCTGCGGCCAGCAGTTGCAAACCGACTGAGATCGCGGGTGTGCCGTCCTTCGCTAATCTTTGCCTGATCTCTTCGACATCAAAGTTGTTTAGAAATGCAGTCTCAATGATGGCGGCAAGCTTATCGCGATTCTTCGAAGATGCCAATTCAGAATCCTTTACCTCGACGGCATCATTTGCGAAAAAAGTGACAGCATATCTGCCTTTTTCTGGTTTGACCATTTTCTCGAGCTGCGCTCGACCCTCCTCAGAATTGGCCATTGCCGCTAGAGCGGTTTCAAAAAAAGCATCTCGTGCCTGCGATAGTCTTACATCGGAAGAATTGATATTCATTTTATCGGCAGAAGGTCTTTTGAATTGACTTATTTCGTCGGCGAAAGAGTTTTGCATAGCACCTGGCGGCAGGTATTTCATCGCCCCCCAAAGGGACCCTACAACCACTCCGAACAAGGCACTAGAGACCAAACCTAATGCAAAAGGTCGGCGTACTTCCTGCCAGTACTTATATTCGAACACGACCGCGACAAATGGTACAAATATGCAGCCAAGCCCCCACAAAAAACCTTTTTTGAAAGGATGAATCAAGAACCAAATGCTCGTGCACAATGAAAGCAAGAGCGCTACTACTGCCACACCGACAGGCCATGGCGCGTAGAAGAACAAAGCTATAAATATGTAGAGTAAAGCTTTTACTGGCGGCGGAATGGATTTATTGTCCGCGATGGCACTAATATCTTTCAGACCCTGGTGCTCTTTCTCTGGTGAAACCCATTCCACATCTGGGAATTTAGCCGGATGCTTAGTCTTAAGCACTGGCAAACCATGCTCATGCCGTTCGCTCAATATCGCTTTTTGTGACTGCTCCACGATTGCAGCGTGCATCTTATCGACGTCCGGTATTTGCGATCCGAAATTACAGATGACAATGAATGTCAGCCAGCCAGAAAGCAAAAGAGCGATCCAGGGAGCTTCGAGTAAATAGAATACGAACAGAGATTTCTTAAGAAGTGACGGGGCAGTGACTACTGTCATCTGGACGATTTGCACCTGAGAGGGAATAGACGATGGTCTGAATAAACCGCAGCGCTTATTGCTTTTAAAACTGAAATGACATGCATTCCGATGTTACATGGAGGGTGTGCAGGGAACGTGAATAATTCTCATAATTGGGATTCACAACCTGGCAATAATTTCCTGCACTTGTTTGCGATGTATATTTTCATGCAGTCCGCCGAATATCAGCCATTGGTGGGCATTAAGCGGCCCGAACCAGGGATGCGGATGCGTCACTTTCGGAAAAGCGTCAACGTCGCAAGCGCCTGTCTCCTGAACGAATTGCTCGGTCATCCGGTCGAAATTTTCGAATATGGTCTCAGCATCAACTTCTGCGTGCGGCTTTACTTCTGCCGTTCCGACCGCTCGAAGCTGATTGTTCCCACGTGAAAGCTCCACAACCGCTTCACGCATTAAGTCACCGACAATGATCAGATGCTCCAGGACCATGGCAATCGACCAGTATCTCGAGCTGTCTTCGAGTCCCTGGAGCCGTGGCACCAGACAACGTTCGGTCAGCATTCGCGGGTCGACGCCGCGGGCGGCAGTGATTATCTTGTTCGATTGCTTGGAAAATGAATCGAGCGCATCCTGCTTACTTTGAGACTTGAAGACGCGCGGCAACAAGATGTATTTTGCTACTGCCCATTCAATGAAGGGTAAACCAGCTCCGGGTTTAGCCAAGACAGGTTCGCTTGCTATTTTGCTCGTCAATGTATAGCCCCCGATGACTGCACACTACGAGCATAACACTTATGTCGTCACGAACGGATTCGTATTGCCTTTGAAGTCCGGAAAGACATGACTGAGGGCAGTTTTCGGCAGATGCATTTGTTCGTTGAGAATACCGCTGAGAACGCTGCGAAAGTCGGTCGTGATCGGCAGGTCTCGGTTTTCATGCAAGTCCTTGTTGGCAAGACTGCTGAAGCGACCATAAATTTCTCCACCGAGAGTGCCGCCAC
>CAJCHQ010000186.1 GCA_903970295.1 Bryobacterales bacterium | reverse complement strand
CGCCAGCCTCCAGGACACAAACAATTTCTCGTCTCAGAGTTCAAGCCAAAGCGCCAATCTCGGGGTAGCTGGAAATGTTGTGACGGGCTCGTTCAGCCTGACAAACGACAAACTGAACTCGACATGGTCTTCGGTCGTTAGCCAGGCTGGACTCTTTGCCGGGTCCGGTGGGTTTGACGTTACAGTCAGCGGCAACACGAATTTGGTCGGAGCGGTCATTAGCTCAACCGGTGCACCATCTCAAAACTCGTTGACGACCGGGACGCTAACAACCTCGAATCTGACCAACTCATCGTCGTATTCTGCACAGAATGCAAGTCTTGGTATTGGCTACTCCTCAGCCACGCCGATCGCTGGCGGTGTGAAGGGCATCACGGCCGGGCCGCCCTCAGCGGTAGACGCGCACGGAAGTGCAAGCTCCACGACCGACAGTGGCATCAGCGCCGGTACGGTCGCGATCACTGACGCTACGGGGCAACTAGCTTTAACTGGTCAGACGGTTGCACAAGCCATTGCCGACATAGATACGAACACATCGGCTGGTCCAAATACGCTCGCACAAAACAACATCGCCGCGATCCAGCAAGATATGCAGGCAGCGCAGATCGTTGGAAGCGAGGCGAATCAATTTATTCAGTATGAAGCCACTAAGGGAGGGGCTCAGTGGGGGTTCGGTGGCACCGACCGAAACATCGCAAATGCTGTTGTAGGTGCGATTACGGGCGATGCTACCGGTTCGCTCGGTCAGATTGCTCAATCGACCATTGGGAACTTCGTCGAATCCGAAATCAATACCCAGATCGGAAATCTTGCTAGCAACGGGCAAGTCTCCGATGGTTCGCCACTCAATATCATCCTGCACGCAGCGAACGGCTGCATAGGGGCTCTGATAGGTGATGGCAATTGTGCTTCATCGGCGGAGGGCGCCGGCCTCGCAGCTGCCGCCACGGACTTGCTCACAAACCCCGCGCTTGCGAGCCAGGCCACGAAGCAAAACCTCGCAAACCTCGTCGAGACGCTTGTAGGTGCCACTAGTTTAGCAAGTGGTGTGGGGAATCTGTCTGATACACTAACCTCCGCTACGAGCGCGACTGAAAATAATTGGCTTGGCAAAGATCAAGTCGCCGCAGCCGTTAATAAAGTTGCAGCTTGTCAAAAGAACGTTTCGTGCATCACCGGCGTGCTGCTCAAGTACTCGGCGATCAGCGTCAATCAGGATGGCCGGCTATTCGCAGGTGTCATCAGCGGCTTTGGAGGTGCCGCCGGAGACACGATTTCAGGCTTGACGCAACTCGTTACAAACCTGCCAGCAGTTGTCTCGGCAATCAGCCAGCTTGCTACGAATACCGCGGCGCTCCAGAATCTTGCAAACAACGGTCAGAGTCAATTTGCTGCAGAGCTGCAGCAAATTGGTAGCGAGCTTCAGACCGGCGGCAGCGCGCAATCGACGGCGCTCGGTCAGCAGATCGGTGGGATCCTCCTCCAAATTTTGACGGAGGTTGGACCCGAAGCTGCGCCCAGTCTTATCATCAAGATCGCTGCAAATGCTGCCAAAGCTGGGAACGCTATTTCAAGCGCGCTCGCAGCGGTAAATCAGAGTTTGTCTCAAGTCCAAATCTCACAAGCTGTACATAACCAGGCCGTGGATCAGGCGAGTTCATACTTTAGCGGTTTGTCCATTACTGCAAACACGCAGGTATCGTTTACGGGCGCAGACTCCAACGGAAATACGATCCTCGGCGCGAGCGGATCTCCTATGCGGTCAGTACCCGATATAATTCTTGAAGGACTGCCGGGCCAGACCGTATCAATTCCGGCCGGCTTTGTCGCGACATATTTGTATCCGAATGGAAACCAAAGCGCGCCGATAACAAGCTTTCAGCTTAGCGCTTCTGGAAATGCCGCTGTAGAAGTCAAAACTGGCGGTGGCACGCTTACCACGAATCAACAATTGGTCTATCCGACGATCGCGTCGGGCAACGCTACGGGCGTTGGGGCCAACGCAGCGAATGCTGGAGTTGGGGGGCAGCAGCCTTCGATGCCCGTCATCATTTTGCAAAAACCATGAGATTCATGCGATGACAGTCAAGGACGATCTTCATTCCATTGCCGCCAGCCTCGTTGCAAGTGATCCTGAATGGACATTTCGCCCGAGCTATAGAGGTCGGGCTCTCTATGTGAACCACTCCCTTGGCTTCGCTGAGAAGATCATCGACCCGTGTTTTACCTTCGTGCGCGGTAATGCTTTTATTATGGACCCGCTTGTGGCCGTGAGAAGCAAGAAGACGCCAACGATTTATCGCAAGATCTTTGGAACTCCCGAGTTGTATACGTCTTGGATAAGATTTCAGTCGCTCATACGGCCTTTCAAAAAATGGGTCATCTACCGTGAGCGATTCGATCTACCGGGACAATCAGACGTTTGGGAGACCAGTTTTCGAACTTTTGAGCAGCTTCCGTCGATGATAGAGGACGTGCTTCGCGTTGGCGAGGCGTTCCTCAATGACTATTACAACTTCTCATCAGAGGACGCGCTGCTGCGTTCGCTACCAGTCGTCACGACTGCTACGCCGGGCTCCAGTACTTTGATGATGATCTCGCAGTGCATCGGGCGAATTGCCATAGGCGACTATGAGTTCGTGCGAAACTTCGATCGCAGTAAGTTTATCGTCCACGCTGAGAAGTTCGACAAAGTTATTGCTGCCTTGCCGTCATTTGAAGAAATGCGATCCGGTGGGTTGCGCCGGTAACTTGTTTGCGTGTACGACTGCATGTTTATGTTCCTCGTATGCGACAGATCTGACTACGAAGCGGCGAGTGGCCGTTCCGAAGATCGTGAGACTTAGTTTGCACAAAGAACTTGGAGCGGCGTCTGAATGAAATTTTCGAGGAAGCTGAGCCTGGCGTTGCCGCTTGTCATACTCTGCGTCGGCGGGCACTCAGTTCTAGCAGCGGATACTCCTGCGCCGACGACATCGACAGGTCCGGTCAGGCAGCCACCTTCTGGCTCGGCGCCGCAATCGACGATTGCTGTATCACCGTTAACTGCTGCGCAGCTGAAGGACCCGAAAGCTGCGTTGCTGGCTGTTGGGAAAGTCGTTGGTGCCGCGTTTCAACATTAACGAACGCGGTCGAAGGTCCGATTGTTGTGAATTGGGCGGATGCCGTGAAAATAATGGGCGCATTCGAGAAGATGCGAATCTAAACCCGGTGCGTTTTGTAATGACGAAGTTCCCGGAATCTGATAAGCTCGCCCAACTCCGAAAACTGGCCATTCAGAATGATGTGCGAGCTTAGGAATCAAATTGCAGCAAGCCTGGAGCAACGAATTCCGAATTGGAGATGGTGATCCTAACAGCATTTAGCCCCGAAGCACTTGCTAAGATGGAGGCCGATGCGCTGGCGATAGATCGTCATGCGGAAGCTGCGCTAGTTGACGGCGACATCGCCACTAATACCGGCTCTCAACTCTTCTTCATTGCCACAGCTCAATTAAGACTTGGTCAGCTCGCTTTCATTCTTCGCGATGATGTAAGGGAATTTCGCACAAGATACAGGCGCAGTGCAGAAATCGGTTGCGTCAAAATGTTTGAGTATCATGACAGAGGGGCTCCGATCAACGAAGAGCATCTAGGTTCGCTGCAAATTGATTTTGTGCTCAGTGCTCTCGGTGCAGGCGATCTCGATCTAGCGAAGCGGTGTGCCGAGAATCTTTCGCGCGTTCCTGAGCCTAGCGGGAAAAAATACTATGCATGGAAGCCGGCATTCGCCAATGTCTTAAAGGCGATTCTGCTTGAATCGAAAGTTCGCCCTGATTATGTCGATGAGCTCAGAGCGGCAGCGAAGAGCGGAGATGGGAAACGCCGCGTAGCTCTTTGTGAGGCGCTCATCGCTGCCGGTCAAGGTGCGGACGTTAGTTCGGAAATGAAAGCAATGATCATCGAATGGAAGCGATTTTCGAGGGGAAGTGGGCAATATGCTAAGACGCTTGAGGCTTCCATAGCTTCGAGACCTTTGGGCATTGTGAACTTGGCTCTGCACAGAGGTCTCAAGGTTCCCGGTCTGGATCTCATTCCAGACGCTTTGCGCACCCGCTAATGGAAAGTATGAATCAGTGTAAGCTTGCATCCATTAGCATTGCAGTTCTATTCGCTGGCTGCGGCGGATTAACGAGCCCACACTTGAATCCTGGCGGACAAGTTGTCCAACAAAATATTACGTACGCTCCTCTGACGACCGGGAGTTCGCCGGCTGCGGTATCGCGGACGTCAGGTCTTTCGGCCGTCATCACGGAAACGCAGCCAACGCAGTCCATTGCGGTCAATAACGGTAGTGGCGCGTGCGCTTCAGAACAGATTACCGGGGGCTTTAACTCCGGTGCGATGCAGTATGCGTTCACGTTTGTTGCGCTGCCGACTGCGCCCGCCAACTGTCTCCAGACGGTAACGTTCACGATC
>CAJCHQ010000185.1 GCA_903970295.1 Bryobacterales bacterium | reverse complement strand
GATACCATGGGTCGAGGAAAAAGCCAGCATCGTCCTTTCCGAGTCGCAGAAAAAAGCCGTGACCCTGGCTTTGAAGAATAAAGTGATGATTATTACGGGCGGTCCGGGCGTTGGTAAAACCACACTCGTTAACAGCATTCTCCGCATCATCAGCGCCAAACAAGCAGAGATTCTTCTTTGCGCGCCGACCGGGCGAGCCGCCAAACGTCTGGCGGAATCGACCGGACTGGAGGCAAAAACAATACATCGATTGCTGGAATTCGATGGCAAAGCATTCGGCTTCAAACGCAATCGCGAGAATCCGCTGACGGCAGATATAGTCGTCGTCGATGAAGCTTCGATGATCGATATCGTCCTGATGAATCAGCTGCTGCAAGCGATTCCCGATTCGGCGGCTTTGTTTCTCGTTGGCGATGTCGATCAATTGCCGTCGGTCGGTCCAGGGTCAGTTCTGGCTGATATCATCGCCTCGGGCGCTGTACCGGTTGTGAGTCTGACTGAAATCTTTCGTCAGGCGGCGACTTCTAAAATCATCGTCAATGCCCATCGCATCAACCAGGGCAAAGCGCCGCTGCCAAGCGAAAAACAAGATGACCTTGAGGACTTTTATTTCGTCGCAGCAGAAACTCCGGAAGAGATCAGCGACAAAGTCATGCAAATTGTATGCGAACGCATTCCCAAACGCTTTGGTTTAGATGCCATCAAAGATGTACAGGTGTTGACGCCGATGAATCGCGGCGGGCTGGGCAGTCGATCTTTGAACATCGAATTGCAAAAGCGACTGAATACAACGGGCGGACCACAGGTGACCAAATTTGGTTGGACTTATGGCGCCGGCGACAAAGTTCTGCAAACGGTCAACAACTACGACAAGGAAGTATTCAATGGCGATATCGGCACCATCAGTAGTGTCGACCTGGAAGAGTCGGAATTGCTGATCGATTTCGATGGGCGCGAAGTGCAATACGATGTCAATGAATTGGACGAGATCTCTCTTGCCTATGCGGTTTCCATTCACAAGTCACAAGGGTCTGAATATCAAGCTGTAGTCATCCCGATCGCTACACAACATTTCATGATGCTCGAGCGCAATTTGCTCTACACAGGCGTGACTAGAGGAAAGAAATTAGTGGTTCTGGTCGGCCAACCGCGAGCACTGGCAATGGCAGTCAAAAACAAACGCTCGGCGCGTCGAACAACGGCCTTGGCTCACCGACTCAAAGGTGCCTGACTTGTCATATCATCCATCTGACGCGACGGTTCAGGTCCAGACCACAAGCAACTATTTCGCCCTGATCAAAGCCGCGAACACTGTCGGTTATTTCTCGCTGGTTTATTTGACCTGGCGTTTCCTCACTCATCACTTAGATTGGCAGCTCTCTACCGGTTGTGTCGTAATCAGTGGTTCCTGGCTGGCGCTGACAAGAATCAAAGTCGATCATCTGCTGCAAACATACTTCGATGTGCTCTCGCGCATCGAACTCGAGTTACCGGTCCTGCTCGGCATTAGCACAAGTGTGGTGGCGCTGTTTGCTCATGCGCTGCATCCGATTATGCATGTATTGGCCTTAGCCGAAATCGCTGGTTGGACATGGATATTTTTTCTCTTCAAAGCCAACCAGGCCCTGTTCAAAAAGCAGGGCTACGGACCGGTGCCAATTCAGACCTGGGTCGATCCGCCGGCTTCGGTGCTCAAACCTTGCGATCTGATTTTGACCAGCGGCAACGTGGCAAAAGGTTTGCATGAAACTGTCGGGCATGCCGAGGTGGTACTGAAGATGCCCGACGGTAAGATGATGTTGCTCAGCTCAAACATGGATAAGGGTGCGAATCTGCATCCGCTCGAAGAAGTAACCGGGCCATCGTACAAGGGCCATTATGTTGCGCTGCACTTAGCTACACCCATGACCGAATCGAAAGAGCGAGAGGCAGCCGAAATCGCCGTACAATTAGTGCAAGCAAACAAACAGTGGGCCGAGAAGGAAAATGCCAAGCTGAGCGCCGTAATCAATTGGTTGCCACTGCCGCAATCTACAAAAGCGTCACTGCGAAAAACATTGCATGTCACAGGCTATGATTGGTTCGGCATGTTTATGGGTCGGGTCGCGAAAGATCACTGGACATGCATCGGCGCCGCACTCGAGCTTTATCATAGAATGGGAATTACGACGAACCAATACGGCACGGGTTTATTCGGTTTTGGCACGACTCTATTCGATCCGATATTGCCCGTGCGATTTCTTGCTGATCCGGCTTTCGATTTAATTACCACAGATGCAGAAAAAGCAGAGAAAACAGGGTTACCGACGATGGACAAGACGGCAGTTTCGCTAAACAAGAATTCTAGATTCATCCTCAAGCTTTCAGGCGTTGAAGCGTTGGCACTTCTTCCATTCATCGCAAAAATTTTCGAAGGAAGAGTCATCGTTTTCTGGTCACATTACGGGCTGAAGCCATATTTCTTCGGCGCGCTCTGCCTTTACGCGATAGGAATTATTCTCGCCCTCTTGATCAAAAATCGTTCCCTCGGGCTTGTCGTAGCAGCTATCTTGTCACTTCCTTTCTTCGCTTTGCCGTTTTTCGAGATGGCGATAATTACATCTATGCCTGGTTTTTGACGGCACCATGCGTAAAGAGTTCGATCGATGCTGGGGCATCTCTCGAACTCTGGTCCGCTTCCCTAAAAGCTATATACTAGACAATTGTTTCCCGGTTCCAACGTACTTTGATTTTTGGCGCCGTTCCCCAAATAATAAATTATTACCGCCGCCATCCAACAGTGATTCCGTGTCGCCATTCCCCACTCTTGAAGCCGTATCGCTGCACCCAACTTACCTTTTGGACCGCGCCCCGCCTTTCAATGTGGAAAGATTAGCAGCACCGAGTTACACGAGTGTTACACCTGATCGTCCCGAAAAAAATTTGTTTCAGGGCATATTGGTGAGCTTTCTGTAACCGTAATAGAGGTGGATGTCATCATTCTTAGTTGGTTTAAAATTTGTGCGCAGAAAAATCAGGCTCGTACCGTTAACCTTAGGTTCGACCCCGCCGGCATCATAAATTACCGTGCTCGCAGGCAAGGTCGACCACTTGAGATTTTCCAGGGTCTTGCCAGGTAAAGACTTGATCGGTTTCAGCACAATTGGAGGTTTGACCAGCTTGGCATCGAAGTTGACTACGATCTCGGCTCGTTCGATTGGTCCATGCCAGGAAGCACCGGTATGCAGAACATAATAGGTCTGTTGATAGCCACCATTTTCAGAAGTCACCTGCTGTCCGGGGGGCAAAGTGTAAACATCGCGGATGGTCGAATCACTATTTGCTTTAAATGTTACGGTCTTGGTGTGCCAGTAGAGAGTGCGATTGTCTGTCGGCACTAGTTTGGTCGGAACTTTTTTGCCGTCCACCCAGGATTCATATGTGAGGAAGGTAGCGTGCAGTCCGGGACCGGTCGGCACCGGATCGCCCTGATACGGTTCGGCTACACCTTCGCCTTCATCGGGGAAACCCATGCGCACGGTGCAGGTGGGTCCACTATTGTGAAACAAAAATGTGCAATCGACTCTGATCGTTTTTTCGTGCACGTCCATTTTCACGACTTCGCTTTTCATTGCCACGGATGCGTGACCATTCAATAAATGGGGCGAGCCGCCATAGGAGATGCCGCCATCATCAGCTAATGCCTCTTCTGCGCAGAAGTTCAGCCCCGCGGTCATAAGGGAGAAAGCGATGATGGCTAGAGCCCATGATTGAAATAATCTCGAGCGTCGCTGCGGCATGACAAGCTTGTACAATTTTTGCATTGATATGACCTTCCTATTATCGGTGTCATTATAGACGCCGGCAATGCTCGCCGGGAGATGGCTGCCAACAATTGGGGGTTGAACGCTGTTCATCGCTAGATGCTTTACTGGAACGCGCCGACATTGTCACACTACATATGGTGCTAAGTGACTCGACTCGGGGACTTATATCCGCCCGCGAGCTAAATCTTCTCAAGCCGACAGCCTTGCTGATCAACACCTCGCGCGGACCATTGATCGACGAAACTGCTCTGGTGCAATGCCTGCGAGCTAAGCGCATAGTGGGGGCTGCGCTCGATGACTACGATCAGGAGCCGCTGCCAAAAGATCATC
>CAJCHQ010000184.1 GCA_903970295.1 Bryobacterales bacterium | reverse complement strand
AGGCAGTCCCGGACGCGCTAAAAACTGATAATTTACGCGCCCTCGTAGTTCAGCTGGACAGAACACCTCCGTCCTAAGGAGGGTGTCGGGGGTTCGAATCCCTCCGAGGGTGCCATTTTTGAGAAGCCTGTCTGTGAATCAGCAGAACCATACAATGACTGTCGTCGGCATTTTCTGTAGATGTCTTTCTTTGATTGCCTGTCTATTTATCTTTATTAGTCGCGCTTGCTGTCAAAATACACTTGCAATTAGCTGTAACGCTGAAGCCGTAAAATTAATTGCCGAAGCACGTGACACAGTTAAGTCGGACACCGTTGATCCTCGCACGAGCAGTGCCAACCGTGATGCGCATATCGATCCTGCTAATGGTACCTACACCAGGGCTGCAATTTCTTCTGGGGACTCCGCTTTGCAGATTGGACCTTCCATGGGCAACATGTCGGGATTCGCCCAATACAATCTTGGTGGATTCAGCGGCTTGCCTGGCTATCGTATGTTCTCTGATTGCGGTTCGGGCACTTCGACGCTGATGTCGAAAACCGAAATCAGGCGTCGATTGATCCCTAAGACAGACAATAAGATTGCCGAAGCCCTCGCTACGCACATAAAAGGGGCCGTATTTGCCGATGTCGGTAAAATGAACACCTATAGTGACTTGATGTCGAGAAGCATGCCAGCCAAAGGACCGCTCCCAACCGGATTGAAAATATTCAAAGGGTATGTGATTTATTCTGGTGGTTTCGATCATATTCCAAATAGCGTGTCTGAATAACAGATATGCGTCAGCCAGAGATCGCTCAGGAGTGCAGTTACTTTACTTCTGGCAATCTACCCACGCAATTGAGGCGTGGTTTCATTCCCACGCTTATCAATGCCGTCCAGAGCAATATAAAAGGCGTTCCAGAGATGCCATTCCAGAATCGATGACACTGCCACAGGTAATTTAGAACAGACCTTCGTTTGCCACGATCAAGCAGATCTTGTGCAAGATCCATACGTGGTCCGAAGGAATTCAGCGAGGGAGATCCTGGCGAACGTGATGCTTTGCCTAAGAACTGCTCTGCGGTGTCAATGTCGCCCTCGCGAAGTGCGATTCTGCCCAAAATACAGTTGCCGTCATGAATTCCGTTCCCATAATCCAAATCATCAAAATCATGTCCGGTTGAAGCTATCGATAATAAACGGTCTGCCGCCATTCTTGCTTTGTCATAATCTCCAACCGCAAAGGCCAAATTGGCAAGTTCTCCCAGGTCGAATGGGTTTACTCGTACGCTTTTTTCGATTTGATCTTCCTTAGTTGATAGTGCGGACAGCACAAATTCGGATCCGCCTTTAGCTCTTAGGCTATCTAAATGGGATCGTCTTCCTACCCAATAAGGGTTATCCGAATCCAACTCTTGCGCTTGCCGCAATAGCTCATCAGACTTACCGAAGTTGCGAGTGGCCTGATGAAAAAAAGACGCGGCGTTGCTCAAAACACCTAAGTCACCTGGGTATTCCTCGATTTTTCTTAGCCAAAGCGTCTCTAGTTCCTGCGACACAGTTCGGTCAAAACCATAAGGAGGACACATTTCAATGAGTCCGGCCTCGGGTCTGTTCGGATGATTTTCAATAAACCACCTGATTAGGCTCATATAGCGCTCATGCTGTTTTGACTTGCTCCAGATGACTACCGACAGAAAGCCAGACCAGGTTAGCATCGAAGTTCGATGATAATAGCCAAGCAAACTTACGCGCGAATCAAGATCAGTCGGATCAGCATCTGCCTTCTGTTCAAGCAAAGCAGCTTGATTGCGACTCAGCTTTCCGCCTTCGTGAGCGTTCGCTACTAATGCTGTTGCATGTTCCGGAGCGGCGGCCATAAGAATCCTCCATCATCCATAATATGCTAACAAGGTTGAAAAAGGCATGCGTATCGAGGACCGAAACGAGGCGACGGGCTCGCTGCCCGGTGGCATACAGGCGATCATTTTATTGGCTTATTTGGTTTAAATTGAATTTCTGCAGTTCGTCTGCCATCTGGATGAAGCTCAATGTTGCTTATTGAAATCAATTTGCATTCGCCAGTCCAGAGATCACCATTCGCTAGTTGGAAGTCGATGATGGCGCTACGTTCCTCGGATTTATAGCGATCTTCCAGCTTGCGCCAATTAATGGGAAACAACGTTGCCCTGATCGTGATCTCTTCTTCCTTGAGTTGTCTAGGATCGAGACCACCGTCAATTCGCTGGTGTTCTATTCGAATGAAAGTCTCTTTGCGCCATTCGTTGTATAGTTCTGAACCAACAAAGGCGGTTAATGCTCGGTTTGCGAAGTCTGGATGAGCGTGAATCAACTCACCCAGTTGCTTACTTAGTAGTGCGGATACCATTCGTCTTGGGGCTTGTAGCTCTACTTGACCACCATCTTTCTTTCGATAAACTATTGCCCGCTGCGGAACGTTCTGATCGAGCTCAACGCGTGCTTCAACAAATGCTGTTACCGGCTGTGTTGTGCGCGGTCGGGTGCTGACTCCAGAAATATTGATGGTAACGCGTTCATTTAGCAAAGGAATTGTTTTCATGTGTTCTTCAATCAAGCGTTTGAAGGATTCAGGCATGGGAAGCTCATCCCGCAATTTTGCCCATGAATCCTTAATCGCGTCAGCCGTCTCATTGGCTGCTTTTACGATTGGTCTTTCAGGCAGCCTCGCAATTTGCGCAAAGTTTTTGAAAGCCTCAATTCCGATCTGATTACATTCCTTGATTCCGGCCATTTTGTGGGGTAGTGAACAAAGAATGTTTGGATATACAATTGTCGAAACAAGATCATAGGCGGGCGATAACTTTGGTTGGCGACCATCTGGATAAATCAGCGCCCAGTTTTTCATGTGCATGTCAGCATTACCAATAGCAAATGTGTGAACAAGTCGACGAACAAATTCCAGCACGTCATCGAGTCCGGTTTCCAGCCAAAGAACGTTTGCAATTGATTGATAGTTGTATCTTTCGTCATACTTCTCAAAGAGAGAGAAGACTTGAGCAAAGTCTTCCATGTGAATTCGCGCACCGCTGCTGGTGCGATCAAACCTCTTTGACAAAAGGCAATCTCCATCAATTGCTTCTGGAAGGTCCTTCGGTAAGTTCTCGACATGGGAGAGCGGAACAAGACGAAAATCGGGAACGGTTATCCCAATTTCTGATGCTAACCGAAGCATTGAGTACTCTAACTCGTTGAGATTGGAATACCCAGGCGACGGAAGTTTGACTATCCAATGCCCACCGACGCCTCGTGCTGGTATCACGATTTTGGAGTTTACGAGCTCACCGGAAAACTTCAGTTGCATGCCTGCAAGTGAGAAGCGTAGTTGACCTTCAGTCGCCCGGCTTGACGTGTCCTCTACATTTGTTGATTCGGTTGGAGCAGTGTTTGATTTTTCATCACTATGTAACCTTATCGCACCAGGCAAATCATCAGATAATGCTTCCAGTAGAGGAAACTCCTTAGTTTCACGCACACTGGCTTTGCGTGCGAGATAGGTTCTTAACTTCCCTTCCGGCAAAAGATTGGAAAAAAACGGAGGTAGCTTTCCTGACGGTGAAATGATGTCGCGAACAGAAGCTACATCTTGGAATACATTCTTGTATGAAAGACTTAGGGTCGGTCTCGCCGGGTCTTTTAGATAGTCTTCGTCAAAGGCGAGGACTGTCCTCCCATCCAAAAGCTGGGTGAGCATGCCGACGTAGTAGTCGTTGAGGTAGACCAAGAGATTGCGGATTGCCATATTAGACCTCATCCGGTAGAGGACCATATGCCGACGGCAACTCTTCAGATTGTGGTGATTTGTCTGAGCGAATGAGATAAGAAACCGCTGGCACGTGATTCTTTGGAACTAACATGACCTCTAGATCTAGGACTCGCGCCCATTCAATTAGAGTGCCGCTTTTTATGTCATGCTTGCCACGTTCGACCTGTGACAAGTAACTCTGTCCGACTTGCAATAAATCAGCCAGCTGAGCTTGAGTGAGCCCTTTGGCGAGCCTAGCCTTCTGCAGAGTTTCGTACAAGCTTTCCATGACTAATTAGTTGTTCTATTAACTATTTTGGCCGTGATATTTAATACAATAGATATTATATCATCGTTTAATATCTAATATACTCTCTCATGCACAGTAAGACATTCAATGCATTAACTATTCAAGCAAAATGGCGCTCGGCCCAATCGAAAGCAAGTAAGCGGTAGAGCGCATGGCAAATCGCACGCAACATGGTGTGACTTAACCACACCGTATATGGTGTCCAATAGAAGGGTTTCTGGTTACATCCAATAGCTCGGCCCCAGGATAGAGACCAAGCGGAAAGTCGGATGGAAATGGTTGCGGCTTTGGCTTGGCTTTGGCTTGGCTTTGAAAAAGAGGTCGGATGGAAAACGTCTAGTGGTCACAACCACTATCTCGGGTTTCCCTATCCTCGCCGTTTTCCCGACGTCCGCAACGGTCATCATATGCACCTCGTCACGCACCTCGCAACCAGCCTTAACCCTGGAACTCCACCTCCCGGCCTTGGCCGTTAGGTGGTTTTTGACATAAATAATCTCTAGACTAGCGAGAGCGGAAGCTTCGGTTCCGCCCTCGTTTTCAGTTAACTCGTAACCTGAACAGGCTTCGCATTTGCCACGTTGACGTGCATGTCGAGGATGTTGCAGCTAGAGACAAATTCGTTCTCCGATTAGGTCATTGACTTAACATAATCACCTTTTGAAGTCTATTCGTCGGCTTGATTGGGTGTTCTAGCGGCGCCATATCTCTTTGTACTCGAAAATACTCAGAATTTTGTACATCAACAGCGTCAACCAGCATTAGACCAGCGGTAGCGCAATTCAGATCCTTAGATTCCGCCACCAGATTTCCTAAGGATTTGTGGCAAAAAGCTCGGCGGTACCATGCATCTCTATCTTTCGGATGCTGCTTAAGTAATTCATTGAGTGGGATAATGGCTCTCGCGAAATTGAGATTTCTGGCAAGGTTGGTCGCCTGAGTACGCAACACTTCAGAATCTACTGGTGACGTACCAACTGGTTTAATCTCTTTTGGCGTTTGGTCTTCCGACGGTTGCGAATAGGCCTCTCGGGCAATGAAGAGGGTTTTGTCCAGCACGATTGCCTGCAACAAAGTTATGAAAATCAATTTTGGGGCGCTGATGTTCAAATGTTGCCCCCACAATTCGATGTCTGCATTCTAAGTCTGTCCCCAATTCTCGTCAATATGACTTTCAGCCAGTCGTTAGTTCAGGACTCTCTTGTTAATAAGAAAAAAAGCACTGATTTCAGAACCCCCGCGGTCCAGCTTTTCCACACCTACTCAAGAATTTATGCGACTGTCCAAGCCGTCTTTGATCTTGTCTGACAAGACCAAATTTACATGGGTCCTAGCAGACGAATGTTTCGATGTCTTTTTCACATTTCAGGATATTTTTCACATTTCAAGGTGAGTGCAATTTGCTAAGCCGGTGGACTTGCGATCAGCACAACATCCAGTGCTTATCTTGATCGGGTAGCCTATGAGGTCTCATCCGGTACCCTGATTGTAGACTCCACCAGAGAAGGTTTTCGAGCTGTTCAGAACATACTTCTCTACCGCCGGATTTGATCTCGGCTATTTTTTCTTGCCGGCGCGTCGAACAGTCGGCTGGTGGTAGCAGCCTGGACAAGGTCTGGGGAAATGATCGTGATGGAGTTATGCCGCGAACGCGCTCAACTTCAGTCTGAATATTTAGAGCGGTATCTGCCTGTGTGAATGTCGATGGTGCCGTATGGGGAGCACTTTTGCAGGCCGTGCACGCGGACGCCTACGTCGGCAAGCGCGTTAAGCTCTCGGGCTCGGTCAAAACTGAAGCGCTTGTGGGCAACGCCACATTATTCTTCCGCACCGACGCCGGGCGCGAGCTGACCGTCTGTCATGACTACATGGAGGGGCGCGAGCTGACCGGCACCAAGGACTGGACTGAGTGCGAATGCGTGCTCGACATCCCCGCAGGAAGCGACAACATTTATATCGGCGGCCTGGTCAATTGCGACGGCACCGCGTGATTTAAAAACTTCGCCTTGACTGACGTCTCTGCCGATACTGCCACCACAGGCAAACATGGCAAGCTCAAGA
>CAJCHQ010000183.1 GCA_903970295.1 Bryobacterales bacterium | reverse complement strand
ATAAAGCAACCAGTTTTGCAATTGTGTATCTGCAATTCGACTTGCAAAAAGCGAACAAGCGACCGCCAAGCCTCCAGCCACCCCCAGGGCGATGACCAATTTCAGGACACTGGCGCCGCGTCCCCGCCAGAATTGAAGGATGGGAAAGCAGAGATAGAAAAAGAATTCGGCTGAAACGCTCCACGATGGCGCATTAAAACTAAAATAAAATCTTGGATCGGGGATCCAAGCTTGAACTAAGAAAATGTTTGCTGCCGCGGCAGCCGGGTTTGGATTTCCATTTTCATCGCAGCCGAACCCGATCTTGATAATCAAAGCAAACCAAATGAAACAAATTAAGTGTAATGGCCAGCAGCGAGCGATGCGGGCTCGCCAAAATCTAAGAGCTTCGGACGCGTTGCTCACTTTCGGATAGACATATGCCAGGATAAATCCCGACAGGACAAAGAAAAAGCTAACGGCGAGGGCCAGATTCAACTTCTCAATGGCTGGAGACAATTGGAACGTGTCGACCGAGTGATGAAGTACTATCGCCGACGCTGCCACAAATCGCAAAAATGTCAGGGCATCGAGCTGCCCATAATTAGATCTTGGAGTTTGATCGGGCTCGCCCGGACCTGGCTGATTAGCAATTTCGCTGGGCGAACTTCTTATTACGAGCTCCATCATACCGCCCTGGTTTAGCAATGCTCCCTTGTTACCATCTCAGTGACTCCACCTATGTTTTCTAGAGCAGGTGTGGAAGAAGATATTGTCGGAAAATTGCTGTCCAGCAATATTGCCCTCCAAATTAGCCGCTTACGCAAGTTTTTAGCAAGTCGATTAGCTTAATTTGAAAGCTGAATGTTTCGGTCAGCAGTGAGCTATGTTCGACTTTGACCACTAGTTTGATGCGGTCGTCGTTTAGTTACCGACAAATCATTTGCTGGGACAGCGCATCGGGTCGTCATTACTATGTAGAAGATTGAGCGATGATGTAAGATCGATCATCGCCGCCGTCGTGATTATTTGAGATGCATTTTAGTACCAGTTTTGACACAAGAACGGGTGAACGGGCGCTTTCTAAACTCTGGTTTTCTGCCAGTCGAGTCGAAAATATTTTGGCAGCCGGAGCTTTCCTTGGCCTAATTGTCTTCTTGTCCGTGGTTTCTATGCAGAATATAGTTTTCGGCGGCGAACGAATTGCCGTTGAAGAGAAGCGTCAGCTTGCTCAGCTGCCGCAAATAAAAGGAGCAACCGATCTCGCTGATTTTGCCGCCAATTTCCAAAGTTTTTATAACGATAGGTTCGCATTCCGCTTACCCTTAACAGCCATACGAAATTACTTAAATTATGCTGTGTTTTCTGCGTCCGGTTGTGCGGATGTGGCCATTGGTCGCTCCGGCTGGTTATTTTACGCTAAACGCTCGGCCGGAGTTCTCGAAGCCTCTGTGAACTTTTCACCTTTCAGCGAGGAAGCGCTCAGCCTGTGGAGTCGAATGTTGCAGTATCGGCGTGACTCATTAGCGGCACAAGGCATTCAATATCTCTTTTTCATCGCGCCGGAAAAAGGCACAATCTATGCGGAATTTTTGCCGCGCGGCTGCAAACGCAACCAAGGCCAATCGCGCGCTAGCCAATTGCTTGCTTACTTGAAAAGGCATAGCGATGTTGAAACGATCGACGCTGCCTCGCTGCTTTTAGCGGAGAAGGCTGAGGGCACAATCGTATATCTGAAAACTGACTCGCACTGGAACGACGTCGGTGCCGGAGTTATAGCTAAAAGCTTGCTCTCCCACTTAAGCCAAAAATTTCCAGCGATTGAAAAATTCGCACCTGACGATTTCATTTCTAGCGAAAAATCGTTTAGTGGTGATCTAACTGATTTGCTTGGACAAAACGGGCTCATTAGTGAGCTGGCTCCCCAGGTAGATTTAGTCAGGGCAACGGCGACTGTAGTAAAAGGAAGTTCTTTGCCCGTCTCAACTGCTGTAACGGTAAGAGACGCCGCCGAACAGAGCAAATTCGCAACCTATGACCGCGGATCGGATCTGCCGAGGGCCTACGTTTTACGCGACTCGTTTGGTAGCCGTCTGGCCCCCATACTCTCTGAACGATTCAGCTATGTTGAATACAATTGGACACATGAATTCGATCTCAAAGCCATAATCGCTGCCAAACCCAATGTGGTGATCGAGGAATTGGCAGAAAGGCATTTGTTTGAGGGGTATCCAGACAATATTCCAATGTTCCTGGAGCGAGACAGCGAGAATGTTCGAGACGGGCAATCTCGAACGTCTTTGGCTGATAGATCCAACGCTTATCAAGCCCACCCACAAGCTCTTAAGCGGCAGAATGGCAGCATATGCAAATTTGGTGAGCGCTTTGATGTGCAGATTGCAAAACCAAAGCGAACTACGTCGGGCGTTTTTTTAAAGTTTCTATGGCACAGTAACGCCGACCAAAAACTTGATTATAAATATGCTTTTACTTGTCTCGACGATGGCGGAAAGATTCTTGGCGGGCATGACGACATGGCCCAAGACATCTGCTGCCGCAAGGTCCAGAAGGGGGAAGAATGGAGCGATGAAATTGAAATCCCTGCAGTTGATTTAAATGGTTGCACGCAAATTGGGCTGGTTCTCTACAAAGGCATTGACGGCGAACTTCCCGTGCGAGAAGGTCGAAGCGACAGCGGCAATCTAAGGTTGCTGATCGGTCTGCAGTGAAGCGCAGCGGGCATTGCAATCCGAAGGCAGCAAGCTGAAAACGCCGGGAGGGTGAGATAGTCGAGCAAGCGTATAAGCGCTTTCAACTTAATCCGGACTTGAGTTTTCGCAATGGTGCCGTGACTTTCCAGGAAAGGCTGTTACCCATATCAGTCAGTGCTTGCCGCAGGGCTTCGATTTCTTTGTTCCGTTCCTGAAGAGTCTGCTTCAGCGCACCGATGGCTGAGGCTAAATCTGGTCGCGAGATATTCAATTCTTGGTCGATTGTGCTGTCAGGCGAAATCACTTGAGCATGAGCCAGACGTAAATCATTTTCCAGAAGAACGCTGTGCAGAAAAGCGATCATCCCGAGCGCCTGAAACTCTCTGGGCAAGTTTCTGGCCGACCCTTTTTCGCATTCATACATCGATAGCGCATCGGTTTCACCAAATTGTCGACAAAATTCGCGCAAGGCGTCAGTGCGGTTTTGACTCTGCAGCCGACTCGTACGATGTAGTTCGTTTTCGAGATTCTTGGTCAATTTGCAGATGATCCGCTCGCAGTGTTCCTCAATTGTTTGGTCTGGCGAAAGATATTGCTTGTACTTTGAGGCTAGCAAAAACCAGTCAAGGTATGCTGCGATATCGAGTTTACGAGCGGTGCTCCAGCTGTCGGCATGGAGGCGGAAAGAGCACAAATCGTCGGCGAGAAAATAGTAGTCGCCGTGTTGAAGCAAGCGGTAACTGTATTCTAAATCTCCTACTTGCCTGAACGATGTGTCGTAGCCATGATCAGCCTGCTCACGGCGAAACATTTGCGAGCACGGTTCACCGAGCCAATTTGTCATTGTCGATAATGTCTGGGAGATGGCTTCCGGTCCAGGGATGCAAGTGTCTTGCGCGAATGGTTTCATGATCCTGGCAGCCGTCGGGGAGTCCGCTTCGATGCGCTGCCCTTCTTCATTGATCCAGCAACGGGCGCTAGTTACCAGGCTGACTTCAGCTTCTGCGTCTAAGACGGTGACCATCCGCGAAAGCAAGTCTGGATGGAACGAGTCGTCGTGGGCAAAGGGCTTGATATATTTGCCGCACGCTCTTTCAATGCAGGCATTATAATTTGCGAATAACTTGAGATTGCGCTCGTTCTTCCAACTTTTGATGCGCCTGTCTTGTTTCTGGAAGCGCTCAATGATTGAGCCAGTATCATCCGTCGAAAGATCATCCGCAATCAATAATTCGAAATCTTCGTACTTTTGATTCAGGGCGCTTTCGATCGCTTGCGCAAGATACTTCTCGCCATTGAATACCGGCAGACATATGGAGACTGTTGCCATTTATCGGAGTTGTATATAAAAATAGTTCCCTGGAAAAGAGGAGCTTATCATCGACTGAAGGCGGCACAACTTTATTTCTAGTTTAAACGAGACTCTGATTCGTAGTACAATTCGCGTTCTAAAGAGGCGACTTGCGGCATGAAAAAGCCAACCATTTCTGTTTGTCTACCCACATATAATGGCGCCAAATTCGTTGGAGAAGCGATTGAAAGTGTTCTCGGTCAGACTTTTCAAAACTTTGAATTAGTCATCGGTGATGATGGTTCGACCGATGGCACAAGAACTATTGTTGCATCATATGCCCGGCAAGATAGCCGCATTAGCTACGTCTTCAATCCCTTTAACCTGGGTTATTTGCACAATACCAATTGTATTTTGCAACGGTGTCAGGGGAATTACGTAAAAACTTTTGCTCAGGACGACGCATTTGTCCCGTCTTGCTTAGAAAAGATGATGGGCGCTCTCGAAGGCTCCAGTAACGTAGTGCTGGCAGCCGCCTCGCGCCAGCACATCGACGAAATCGGCAGGGAAATAGAAGTCCTGCACAAATTTGAACAGTCTGGATTACACAGCGGTTTGGAGATGATTGAACTTTACTTCCGTGAGTTCGTTAATCGCACAGGTAACCCTTCTCAGATGTTCTTCCGGAGGAAGGATGCTCTCAATGGTTTCGATACCGCCTTCTATCATTCCGCTGATACGGACTTCGCTTTGCGCTTGTTAGAGGGAGGCGATTTTTATTATTTAGCCGAGCCGTTGATCCGCTATCGCGTGCACAAGGAGACGACCACTATTACCACGATGCAGGACATGTCTTTTGCGCCCGATCATGTTCGTTTAGTAGACCGCTTTGCCGATAAATTGGAGACAAGGCTCGATCGCGCGCAGATCTGGCGGGCGGCGATCGAAGGCTTGATAAACAAAATGAGCAACGCCATGTATGTTCGCGGCATTAAGTACGACCAGTTCCCCTTGCCCAGTTCATGGGTCGCTGCTGAAGAGGCAGAGGCTGTCGCAGACAACGACGCTTTCCTGGTCAGGAGGTTAGCCTGCCAATTGATTAGGTTTGCTACCGAGAACCAACACAGTTTTTATGGAGTCGAAAGTCTTGTGAGAAACGAGGCTGCTCAAATTGAAGCGATTTCTACTCACAATCAACAGATTGCTAAACGCGTTGCCGATCTCGAAGAGGAGCTGCACCAGTTGAAAGCTTGTTTAGAATCCTCTCATGCCACTCGGGATGTTGTTGCTCCGCTAACATCTGCAGCTGGTGCAACAGCACCCGATAAAATCTTGGAATCTTTCAAAAAGTGGCGACGCTTTTTACCTGGCCGGGCGGTCGATCAATGATCCCGCCGCCCTTAGTCGAGCCGATGGTTTCTGTGTGTTTGCCGATTGGCAATACTTGCCATTTTCTGGAACAGACAATTGCCAGTGTGATCAAGCAAAGCTTTTCAGCTTGGGAATTTATTGTCCTTGTTCATGGTGACAGCGCAAGCACCAACGAAATAGTGCAGACCTATGCAGCCAGTGACGAACGAATTATAGCGGCCCAACGACCTGGACATTATCACCAGGCAAAAGCCTTCAACGAGGCGATCAGTCTCAGTCGAGGCCGCTACATCAAGCTTCTGGCAGGCGGCGACGAACTGCATCCGGATTGCTTGAAGAAATTGGTCCATGCGGCAGAATCAAATCCCAGTGTGCAGCTGTTTTCAGTTTCTTCTACGTTTAGCGAGCAACCGAAAACAACGGCAACCGCCAATTATTTGGACCGCCCTGGACTAATCAGTGGTTCTGAAGTGGCCAAGCTCTATCTGCGTCAGTTGATTGATATCACAGGCGGTGCCTCCCAAATGTTTTTTCGGCGCTCTGAAAATGATTTTGCTTCTGCACTGGACTACGGCTGTTCTTGGTCCCTGGCATTAGCCCTAAGTTTATTGACGAATAGCGATTTCTTCTTGATCGCCGAACCGCTTGTTCTTCGGCGAGGGGCCTCACCAAATCGCGATCTCCTCGGGTTGCAGGAAATATCATTTCTTACCGACCAAGTGCGCTTGCTCGATTCATTTGGACATCGTGCGTTGGCACCCGGTGAGAGCGAAAATGAACTTTGGGATTGCTTAATTCGGGCACTGCTTAGAAAAATGGAGTCTGCCACTAAAGAACAAGAACCTGATTATAAGCAGTTTTCGAACCCGCCGCAGTGGTTGGGGGCATCTTTTCCGAATAACGAGCCGGCCTTGTACTGGCGTCTGGCTTCCTATCTATTCCAATATTTAACCGCTGAGCACCTAACAGTTGCCGGTCTGCGTAATTTGCAGGATGAAAAATCGGTTTTGGCAAAAGAGAATCAACACCTGCTTGAGCGGATGCAGGCACTGGAGAAACAGGTCTACGAGCTTAACTGTGCTAAGTCGTAACCATCAGGCAGCCCTTCACGGATTGGGTATTAAGCAAGAAATTGAAAAATCGAAGCGATAGCAGGCTCTGCGCCACTCAGGGCTGCAAGTCAAATATTGCGCGATAGCCATTCCAGTCGGTATGCTTGGACTGAACAGGATTGAAGAAGTACTTGGTTTTGAAAATGGCGATGGCTAGTTTGGCTGGCTGTTTGCCCGCACTCAAGTCGACAGAGAAGTTATCCTGCCAACGATCGCCTGTTTCCAGCGAAAGATAAGATTGATTTTGCGGGTAGTCAATCCGACCTAGCGTCTGATTGTCCTTATCCAACAAATGAATGGCGATCGTGTCGTTTGGCACGCAATTTTTTAGAGCAGTCCAAGTCAGTGCAACTGCAATTTGAGATTTGGTCTTCGTGATAGAGACTTGTTCTAACGCCGTTTCGTTGTCAAAGACTGCCAGTGACTTTTTAATTGGCGCAGCCGGTGGCAGGATCTGCTGCCGATTCGGATAAGATGGCCAGAGACCTAAAGGCAGATCGTCCAGATATCCGAGCGAATACAAATTCCGCTCGGCCATCTCCTGGATCACGACGTCTGGCTTTGCATCGGCCAGCATGCGCACTGGCAAAGCTTGATCCCAAAAATATTTGACGTAACTGAATTGTTCAGATAGATAGGGCATCAGAGCGATCGTGAAAGAGTCTCGCAATACGAAAGCGCGTGGCAAATGTCCGATCTTTTTCACTGTGACGAATTGCGAGCGCAGGCTTGTCTCCACCGTGCTGGCCTCACCACCGCTGGGCGTGCGGGCCAGAAATTTCGTATCTCTGGCGAGAGCCGGAGTGACTTCGCTAACTACATTTTTCAGGCCCAGCAAGCGAGCCAAATCTCCGGAAATAAGCTTCCCTGTAAAGTGATATGAATCTTTGTCGATGTTTTTAATCGGCAAAAATTTGCTCATCTTCTTGCCGAGTTCAGCGGCCGCCACGAGCCCTCCGTAGTCTGTCCAGTGGGTGTCCGTTTTGAGATAAACCTGGTGCCGTTTTTTTTCATGCGCAAGCACGGGTAGCAAGTCGACGAACTGGACTGTGGTGTGTGTTTTGATATATGCAGTGAGCTGCATTAAGCGGCTGGTGCGCGGATTAAAACTTAATTTGGGACTCAGGTAATCAGCATAGACAGTGCTCTTTTCAGGCACGATCGTGAACACGTATTTGATTTTTTGGGCGGCCAACAAATCGCTGCGATTTTGGAGCAGTTGTGCCCAGAGCTTTAGTTGTTCTTCGGTGAAAGGGTCGTCGACTGTAAGCGGTTCAATCAACCAAAAAAGCCACTTGTTCTTGCCGATTGCAACTACTGGTGAACTCGACGAGGAAAAACATTGATACAGAATCAGACTTCTGAGTTGGTTCAGTTGGATGCGAGCAAAGGCATGGTCGTTGTAGAAATTTTCAAAGGCTGGAGCGAAGCGAGGCAGATCGCGCTTCAGTGAATGCACCCGCGGAAAACTGCTCAGCTGCCTGTTTTCATCGTCGCTGACTAATTTTTGTCTGGTCGCCTGCCAGCCGCTGCGAATGTTCGCCCCAAAAAAGACGAACAGTACTGCAACGAAGAGCAGCGCTTGAATGCGATTTTCTCGGCGAGCGTTGGTTTTAGTCGAGTGATGTTGACTATAAACCATGGTCGAAGTTATTCGGGATTCCATTACCAGTGCCGAAAGGCTCAGCAAAGCGGTCTTGGTCGCCTCTTCACCAAATCTTCACCAATATTAAAGCAGTAAGATGCCGTTCTTGCCAAATCTTGACAATGCTGGCTTTGCTACTGAGTTGAAGCCTGACAGAATTCTCAGACTTAGACTAGCTAGACTTGACGCGTTCAGCCTCTGGCTTTAGCCTTGCCCTATTTCTTGTCAGTGAGAATGCTGCGAATGTCGCTGTTTGTCGCATCACTATTGGTGGCATAATCAGCCGCCATGGCGATCGGTATGTACATTCTGCGTCCTGACTTATCGACGGGTCCACCTGTGACGACCAACATTGCGAGTGGCTTAGTCGAATAAACAGCCAGTCCGATGGCTGCCGCGTTCTTCAATTTTTCCGCACTGATAAAGTATTCGTCCTGCCAGAATTGCCCTTTCTTGACATGACGCTCGAGATCATCCTGGAAGTAATCGTGGTAAGACAAGACCTGGCCTTTGTTGTCAAGCAAATGGATACCGTTACCGTATTCCAGTTTCTGATCTCTGAGGCTTTGCCAAAACATCCGCATATGGATGCCGTCCTTACTCTCTTTTTTGATCAATCCTCTCAGTGCGAAAGCTTGACCGAAGCACACCTGGCGATACGCATAGTCGCTGAGACCAAGATTCGCCGCTACCTTCTTTTCGTTAACGAAGCGGAAATGTCGATCTTGCACATAATTAGCGATGCAGGTAGCAGCGATTACGGCTGCCAGAAGCGCTATTTCGATCGCTCGTACGAGCGGCAGTTTAAAGGCCTTACCTAAACTTTGCCGGGCGGCCTGCATTTTTGTCCACCACGAACCTTGTTTGTCGAATAAGAATATTCTGCCGAGGTCGATTATTGCCTTGCGACAGGGCATTTCGATCAAGATAAAGTTAACGCGGGCGAGCGCGAAATAGATGATGGAGGCAGCGATTATGGCAGTCACAAGCGCCCCTTCTTTATTCTTGTCGTAGTGCTCTTGGAAATACATCAGCACAGGCAGGTGGAATAAATAAATCGAGAAGCTCAGTTCGCCTAACAGCACAGCAAATTTATTGGTGAGAAATTTTGATATGGCGCCTCTTTCCCGAGCGAAGATGAAAATGTTGATGGCATAGAGAGGCGCACCCCCAGCGAAATCGATCCAGATCCGGACCGGATTCCACCAGTAATGATTTTCCATAGCCGGCAACAAGCGCGGCACCATGACGAATGCGGCTATCGAGAGCAGTGACAGCGCTTCCAACAGAGTGGCTGTTCCTTTTGACCATTGCAGACGCGTGTTGAAACGTCTGTAAGCCAGGCAGGTAGCCATGCCCAGTGAGAATTCAAAAAGCCTGCACAGGGGATTGACATTGACGTCTAAATTGATAGTTGGCGTAAAATTCGGCCAGGCTGCCAGTGCAGCGGCTGTAACGCTTATGAGAACGAGCGAGAAAGTGAACAGCAGTTTCGTCTTCCATTTTTGCTCGAAAGATTTCAACAAAACGGGAAAATAGATATAAAAGAAACACTCCGCCGAGACGCTCCAGCCGGGGGTGTTGAATGCTTTAACGGCTGGTTTGATCAGCGTCCAGGATTGAATCATGAGCAAGTATAAGACCGCATAAATCCCGGCGTTTTCGCCCTTGGTGCTTGTTGGCACAAGCGCTGTGTAGAGACAAAAGGCAACGAAATAACTCGGCCAGATGCGAGCGAAGCGGGCTAGCAGATATTCATTCACAGCTCTAGTGTCCGACAGCTTCGGATGCACATAGGCCATGATGAAGCCCGACAGGACAAAGAACCAACTGAGCGCCTGCCAGAGACCAAGATTGTTACAGGGACCCTTGAGCAGCAGATCGAAAGTGCCCAGTATATGCACGGTGAGAACCATCACTGCCGCGCCAAAGCGCAGCGAAGTGAGCGATTCCATTTTTTTCGCTTTTTCGGGCGTTCCCTGGGTCGGGACGGAAACCGGTGCGTGAAGTGTTTGCAAAATCCGATCTGTTTGTCAGGAACTGCCTTAAAGTATCACTGACAACCTGCGCCGTAGGTTGAAAATGCTTAATTACATTGCGTAATGAGTGTTTAAAGCTCTATGAATTTAGACTCTTAGAAGTCAAGGCATGCGAACATACAGTCTTTGCGGTCGCACTCGCATTGACCGCACGTTAGCGGAATCTCACCGACCCCAGTCGAATTGACGATTAATGAGTGACCAGGACTCAAATCAACCAGAACAAACCCACGCCTCCAGCTCTGAGCTTTCGATGGCGGCGCGTCTGGCTAAATTGAAAAAAGAGCTGACTGAGAGCAAACAAGAATTGCGGGCGGTGCTTGACTTCATTAGCCAGGAGTGGCGCGCTCGAGTAGATAGTTTGGCCGGGGAAACAAACCAGCCAGAACCAGCTAACTTTGTCAAATCTCTTTTTCAGCCTAAAGCAAAAACCACGAATAAGATGCCGTCGCTTTCTTCTTCTTCCCCTGGTGAAAGTCGTCCCCCAGTCTTGTTCGATGCCGAGTTCTATCTTAAACAAGCGCAATCGTTGGGCTTGTCGGGAGCGGAGCAAAATCCCTGGTATAGCTATGTGCTTGATGGTGAGCGGCTTGGGCTTAACCCTCATCCATTATTCAATACCAGATACTATCTGCAGCAGCTGAAGTGGCAGCGTCCGCTTGATTCAGACCGGCAGAGGGCTCAGTCACTGACCTTGCTTGAGCATTATCTAGAGTCTGGATTCCGGGAAAGCATCTCTCCGCATCCTCTCTTCTGGGCGCGCTTCTACCACGAGCAGCTCGGGGAACAGAAAATAGATGGATGCCCACTCGTGCATTATTTGACAAGCGGTTATAAGCTTCTTTTGAAGCCCTCTCCATTATTCGATCCGGCATTCTACCTTGCCCGCTATCCAGATATAGCGCAAGCCGGAATCGAGCCATTGTGCCACTACATTCGGTGCGGCGACCTGGAGGGCCGGCAACCAAACGAATATTTCGATGCCAGGCTTTACCGGCAGCATTGCGGGCTTTTAGGAGAAGGCGAAACCGGCCTGGAGCACTATTTGACATGGGGGCGCTTTGCAGGTAAAAAGCCTAATCGCTCTTTTGACGAAGATTATTATCTCGAGGCGAACCCTGATGCAATAGATTATCCAGGCGGTGCCTTTGCCCACTTCTGTCAGATAGGTGCTCGTGAAGGCAGGCGCTATATGCCTCACGGTATGGCCTCCGCTAATCCGTATGACGATGAAGCTTTTGCTCTAAAACACGCGGCGCCGATGCCGTCTGCTCCGTCCAATCAGGATTGGCAGGAGTTGAGCGCCAGGCCATCCGGGTCGGTCGCGGTGACTGTGATCATTCCGGTTTATCGCAACTTACAGTTAACGTTAGCCTGCATTTATTCTGTGCTCAAAGCCAAGTGTCAGGTGCCTTTCCGTTTGCTGGTTGTTGATGATTGTTCACCGGAGCCTGCGCTCTCAGCCGAGCTCAGGCGCTTATCTCAGATGGGCTTATTTGAATTGCTGGTCAATGAGGTCAATCTCGGCTTCGTCGGCACCGTCAATCGCGGCATGTCCGCCTGTGAAAATGGCGATGTCGTCCTGCTCAATGCCGATACTGTCGTTTTCGATCATTGGTTGGATCGGCTGGTCAAGGCTGCATCTTCTGACGCGAAGATAGGCACCGTCACACCTTTGAGTAATAACGCTGAAATCTGCAGCTACCCGGTCTTTTGTGCCGATAACAACGAACAACTGGAGATCAGTTTTGCTCAATTGGACGAAATTATCGCGCGCGCAGCGACTGGGCTAATTTTGCCCTTGCCTACCGCCGTCGGTTTCTGCATGTTGATCAAGCGGGCTTGTTTGGCGGAAGTCGGTGTCTTTGATGCCGCTGCATTTGGCAAAGGCTACGGCGAAGAAAATGATTTTTGCCTGAAGGCAAACGCCAGCGGCTGGAAGCATGTTTTGGCGGCGGATACTTTCGTCAGGCACGTAGGCAAAGCTTCATTCGGTGCAGATAAAGGCGAGCACGCCAGGCACGGTTCCGAAGTTTTAGCCAGGCGGTATCCTTTCTACGAAAAACTGATCGACGACTTTTGCAAAGTCGATCCGCTCCTTCAAGTCCGGCGAAAGATCGATCTAGCCCGCGCCATGCCGCCTCGCTGGCAGCATTCGATCTTGCTTTTCGGGCATCGCAATGGTGGTGGCGTCGAGCGGCATATTCGTGATCTGGCTGAGCGTTGGGAAAGTCAGGACGTGCGCGCGGTAATCATCAGACCGGCAAAAAAAGGCGGCAGTAAATGTGAGGTCCATTGTTTAGATACTGGCTATCTACCTAATCTCATTTTTGATCTTAAGAGCAACTGGGCAGACACCGAGCGCCTTTTGCAAGAATTGCAAGTGGCTCATATTCATATCCACCACACACCCAGCTATGGAGAAAATTTAGGTGTCTGGGTCGAACAGGTAAAGACAAACAGTAAATTGCAGGTCGATCTGACAATCCATGACTATGGTGCAATTTGCCCGCGCTTGAATTTTATCGATGCCAGTGGAGTCTATTGCGGCGAACCTGATCTGAAAGCCTGCCAGAGTTGTGTCGATAAGAGTGGGACCGGGTTTGGTCGCGTCCAGATGTCGGAGTGGCGTCAGCAATCCCAGAAGCTTCTTGGTTCTATGCGTCAGGTGATCGCTCCCAGTTATGACGTGGAGAAGCGTTTTGCCAGCCGGTTCACAGATTTGCATCTGACGACCAAGCCGCATATTGAAAATTGGCCGCAGCGCCCGGCACTATTTCCGGCCAGGCAAAAAGACGAGCCTTTGCGCGTGGCTTTGATTGGCTCGCTTGGTCAGCATAAGGGTCGGGATGTTTTAATTGCCTGTGCTCAAGATGCCTGGCACCGGAAACTGCCTTTGCAATTCGTGGTAGTCGGTTTAAGTCATGATGAGACGATTTTGAGCAAATTGCCCAATGTTGTAATCACCGGTCCCTTCGAGGATCTGGGCGTTCAGGAAGTGATTGTCCGGCAAAAGTGCCACGCCTCTTTTTTTGCTTCGGTCTGCCCGGAAACTTATTCGTACACATTGAGTGTGGCAATGGCCGCCAATCTCTATCCTTTCTGTTTCGACCTGGGTGCGATCGCTGAGCGTGTCAAAACAATGGACTGGGGGCGTGTCTTCGATCGACAATGGATCAATGAACCGGGCAAAATCAATGATGCTTTACTCAGCACTGAGCTTGTGCCTCTGACGGCTTTGCCGAAATGCGGTTATGATTCACTGATTACTGATTATTACGAGCTGCCGGCTGACTTTCTTGGCTTATAGAGCGGCGCTCAAAACGAGTAGTTGCAGGTGAACTTTTTGTCATTGCGCACCTAGTCAACAGCGAGTAAACTGGCAGCTGGTGCAGGTTTGGAAACGTCTAAAAGCAATGATCGAGCTCAACGAATTAGTCAAAGCCTCTCGCTCGGCAGATAAACCGTGGCTCATGCTGGGCAAGGGGCCAACATTTTCTCAACTGGCTTCTGTGCCTGTGGATGAATACAACACGATTTCGCTCAATCATGCCGTGCGTGAATTGCAGGTCGACCTGGCTCACGTTATCGATATCGATGTGGTCGAGGATCTCGGCGATGTCTTACTGGCAAATGCTCGTTATATTTTGATGCCTCGTCATCCCCACGTCAGTTCGAGTCCTTGTCCGCAGCTCTCGATCGAAGATTGGATTAAAGCCATACCAACCCTGAAAACTTTGGATGATGCCAATCGGTTAGTTGTGTACGACCTGGCTCTGGGCAAAGAGGATGACGAAGAAGGAATTCCGCTTATTTACTTCAGCTCCGAGGCGGCTCTCGGTATTCTTGGCAAATTGGGTGCGAAAACCGTTCGCTCTCTGGGTGTTGATGGTGGCAGGTCTTACAGCAAAGCTTTTAGCGATATCGAAGCGAAGAGCAAATTGGCAAATGGTCAATCGTCCTTCGATTTACAATTTGAACGGCTCGATCAAATTGCCACCAAGTATGACATTGATTATCGGCCTATAGTCGAGCCGATGTTGGTTTATGTCGGCGCCGATGATTCGCAAATGCTGGCGGCCAACGTTCTCGCCTATTCAATTCACAAGCATGCCAGCCGCCCGGTGCGTGTGGTGCCTATGTGCAATTTGAAGATTCCTCTGCCAAAGCACGAAAAGAACCGGGCCAGGACGGGATTTTCATTCTATCGTTTTGCCATCCCTGGGCTGGCCAAATATCGCGCTCGTGCCCTTTATGTTGATTCAGATATGCTGGTTTTCAGCGATCTAGCTGAATTGTGGGATATCGAATTCGGTGAGCAAAAGATTTTGTGCACAACGCAAGGCGTGCCTGAAGCCTGGGTGAATAATCCTAATTTTCATCCTGGAAGGCAGTTCTCAGTCATGCTTCTCGACTGTCCGCGGTTGCCCTGGAAGATCGAAGAAATTATTGGCGGCCTCGATCAAGATCGATTCAGTTACGCCCAGTTGATGTTCGAGTGCTGCCTCGTCAAACCGCATGAGATCGAAGACCGCATCCCGCCCGAATGGAATTGTCTCGAGCATTACGAAGTGGGTGAGAGCAAGCTGCTTCACTACACAGTCATCCCTACGCAGCCCTGGACTTACGACAAAAACCCGCTCGGATATCTCTGGGAACAGGCTCTCAAAGAAGCGCTGGAAACCGGCTGGATCAGCGCCGAAGAAATTGATTACAACCTGGAAAAAGGTTATTTGAGGCAGTCTTTAGCCCACTTCAGAGACTATGCCGCTGTCGCCAGTGTTACACCCAGAGCAAAAGTACACGAAGGGTTCGGGCATTCTCGCAATCTGCAAAATCTGGTCAATGAGCAATCTTCTTTGCGCTCGCAGGTGCTTACACTCGATCGAAAACAGCGTCATTTGCAAGCTGCATTCGACAATCTGCAAGAACAGTTAGCCGAGATGAAAGTGCAATTGCAAGCGAAGAACCAGCTCTTGCAGGAGACGATCGACTGCGCGCTGGAAGTTGAAGAGAATTACAAGGCGCGGGTTGAGGAATTGGAAAATACCAAACATGCGATCTATCAGTCGACGACCTGGAAGTTGGGTCGAATGATCACCAAGCCGGCTCAGCTTCTTCGCCCCAGATGACAGACGACGCGAAAGCACCACGTATTTCGGTGGTTCTGCCCACATATAACGGTGTCGATTTTCTCGCTGAAGCAATCGACTCTGTGCTCAATCAGACAATCACCGATCTGGAATTGGTGATCGGTGACGACGCTTCAAAAGACGGGACGCGCCAGTTGCTTGAATCTTACGTCGAGCGTGATCCTCGAGTTTCGGTGGTTTTCAATGAAACCAATCTCGGCTATGTGCGCAATCAGGTGGCGACGTTCAA
>CAJCHQ010000182.1 GCA_903970295.1 Bryobacterales bacterium | reverse complement strand
GTCGCCGCCCCCTGGGCTTGGCCCTGTCTGTGCACGACCGTGACCGCACTCTCGGGCGGCTCCGAGCTGCCCCCGGCTGATTGAGGTTGATCGAGAATTTGGAGGTCCGGAAGCTGGCCGATACTGAGCGCTTCAATTGCGTCGTTGGCCAGGGATCTGGCTGTGCTTGCCGGATCCTCCGCCGGCTGCAAGGCATGAGCAGCTTCTTTCTGAATTTTTAAAAGCAAAGACAGATGCTGATGCGCTAGTTGCGCACCGATCGAGTCTCCCTTCTCCAGGCTTTGTTTCAGCGCTGCTGCCAGTACGCGCGTTTCTAGCTCAGACCGGGATTTAGCATTGAGTCGGACCAGGGACATCAGATCGCCCTATCTGTCACGTTTATCCTATTCAGCAGTGCTTCCGACACCATAATTATGCCTTTCAACGTGATTATTAACACGCCTTTATCCGCCGCAAGAAGAGCCCTTGTCTTAATTATTAAGTCATACCTGGTCAACATTTGCATTGTCCAGGCGCCTGCCAAGCGTCCCTCGGCAAAAATAATGCCGGAAACAATTAGACTGTAATCTGCTCTGATCCTACAAGCAAGCAACTTTGCTAAGAAAGTGGAGATTGAATGACCATAAACGACCAGGCACAGCTGATTGACGCGTTTAGAGAGCGCGTTACGCTTTTGCATGTATCGCTAAATGCCTCGCAAATAGAGGCTCTGGTGGAGTTCTGCCGGGCGATCGCTCGCTACTGCGAGCACACAAACCTAGTCGGCAATGCCGATTTGTCTGTTTTGCTGCACGATCACGTTTTGGATTCTCTAGCTCTGTTGCCATTGATCACCGCTCGTAAATCATCAAACTCGCCGGTAAAGATTTTAGACGTCGGTTCTGGCGCTGGCTTTCCGGCGATCGTCCTGGCTATCGCCGAACCGCTGTCTGCAGTGACCATGGTGGAGGCAGTGGGAAAAAAATCCAAATTTTTAGAGGAAGTCGTCACCAGGGTTGGAATTTCTTCGCGCTGCCAGGTCTTGAACGAGCGAGCCGAGTCTCTGGCTCACCTCAAACAATATCGGTCGAAATTTGATTTCGGTCTGGCTCGGGCGGTTGGCAATTTTGACGTCACGGCTGAATTGATTTTGCCTTTTCTCAAGCGAGGCGGTCTTTTCATTGCCCAGAAATCAGCTCTCCAATTGGCGATGGAAGAGCCGCGAGCCCGCGCCAGTTTGCCCAAATTGGGTGGTATTTTGGACTCAGTCGTCACGCTCGATGAGGCGGTTTTGGGCAAGGCCAGAGTCTTGCTCGTCGCCCGCAAGTCAGCTGAGACGAGTGAACTCTACCCACGCTCGTGGGCTCGTATCAAAGCGCAACCGCTGGGCGACAGACTTTAGAAGTTCGCCCCTTCCAGATCGGGGACCAACCAACCTTCGGCCGAAGCCTGCAGTTTGGCATTGTTGAAGCCGCCGTCGACAGTCAGCTCGTAAAGACGGCGGCGGCTGCCGAAGATGTATTGAGCGCGATTAATCAGTGCCGTCACATCGATACAGTCGTGGGCGAAAATGACATTATCGAGATGCCGGTACCACTTTTCTCCTGGTGGCACGACAATATCAGCCACTAATTCGCCCAGGCTCGATTCTTCGCGGTCGCGTTTGGCTCTTGGCGGCCAGGTCAGATAATACTTTTTGGTGTCGAAACCAAGGCATTCCATGCGGCCAAGAAAGGCTGAAGTTTGCTCGATTACCGAAAAGCCAGCTGCTTCGTAGGCCCGCACTTCGTCGCGCCAGATATCGCGCAGTATCTCAGCCACGGTCACCATGTGTGGTTGCAACCGCCATAGCTGCGACGACGGCAAGTACGAGCGAGAAGGTCGAAATTCCCATGAATCTTCGGTGTAACGCACTTCGTACTGATGCGTGTGGGCCCAGGCCGTCATCAACACGCTCATCCAGATATTGTTGTCTTTGTAGACTTTGATATAAGCTTTTTTGAACCAGTCCTGCCACTCTTCGAACGAATCGTACTGACCGGACCGCTTGGTCAGAGCGTCTCGCCATTCTCGTTCGTCGGGCATCGGATCTTCTGCATGGAAGAATTCTTCCCAGTAGGCGCTGACAATGGCCGGCTCGAGCAAGACTGTATCGGACTTGCCCATTTGTTGTTCCCACATGGCTTGGCAAGCCTTAATCGACTCTTCACAACGGGAGTAGGGGTTGGAATCTTTGAATTCATCGTTATGCCTGACCCAGTCTATGCCAGCACGGATCAAAAAGGCGGGAAACATTTAAACAAACCCCTTCCAAGCACGCCAGTGCACATATAGCATATTACATTTTCTCGACTGGCTAGCGACTTTGTTTGCACGTTCCGCTGGCTGCGGCAATGTGTGCTTTCGGGGTGCGGCTAGTGTCGTGGATCAATTGCGAAAAAACTTGCAGCTTACCTTGGAAGCCTGGCGCCACATCGTACTCTTCGATCGGAAACTGCAAGCGCTGACTCCAATTGGCTTCGCCGGCCAGACCTGGTTCGTTGAAGCGCTGCTTGGTGCCAAGCAAATCGGTGATCATCAACAATGTCAGCCAACAAGGTGTGTGCAGTAGAACTTCGAGAAATTTCTCGTGCAGCTCGTCGGTAAAAGCAACCGGCGGATTTTCCGGATCGAGACCGAGAAAGCGCATCAGATGCTGCATTTCCTGCCATCCCTGACTACCGTCGGGACCGTGCCACCAATCCAACAAGCCATCATAGAAAGAATGAAGCGGTTGGTGATCGTGTGTGCCATAAGTGGCTAGAGAAAGTTCGAGCAGATCTTCTTTCGGGGTGAATTCTCGAGTCTCTTCGTCGCGTTCGAAAATGGGAATGGTGAAACCGGCGATACCCAGTTCCTGCAAGAGCGGCCTGACATAGTCCGGCACTACTCCCAGGTCTTCCGCGACTATACCGGCATCGCCCGAAGCTTCCATCAGGATTTGCAGAATTTCTTTACCCTCGGCACAATTCTTCAGGGCGTCCGCATCTTCTTCGTCCGGGCGTGGTTTGAATCCGGGCAGTTGTCCCTGGCATCTGGCCGCCGCTTCTTCTTCGCTCAAATCCATGAACTCATCGTTGCGTTCCGGTATCCAGGGAAATGCATAGACTCTGAAAAAGCCGAGGACGTGATCGATGCGGTAGTAGTGAAATAATTTGACCAGAAATTTGATGCGCCGGCGCCACCAGGCGAAATTTTCTTGTTTGTGGGCGCTCCATTTGTAATAAGGCATGCCCCAGTTCTGCCCCCACTTTTCAGTGAAAGGATCGGCTGGAAAAAATTTTTCGGGCGGGGCACCACACGACCATTCGAGGTCGAATAATTCTCGCGATGACCAGACGTCAGCGCTATAGCGACCGACGCCGAACGGAATGTCGCCCATGAGACTGACGCCCATTTCGTCTGCGATCACCCTCACATCGCTCCATTGTCCCCAGGCGATCCATTGCACGTAGGACCAGAATGTTTGTTCGTGATCGAAACGTTCTTTGTTTTCTTTCGCGCTTTTGATTTTCAGGGCTGAATCGTAATCGCTGTATTGCGGTCCCCATTGAGTCCAGCAAGTATTGCCGGCATGTTCGTCCACGAGCGTGCGGAACAATGTATAGGCATCCAACCAGCTGGCATTGTCTTGTGTAAATTGATCGAAACTCGTCTTCTCGTCAGAAACATGCTTCGCTTCCAGCACTTCTTTTTGAAAATTGGCGAAAGCCAATCTGAGCAGGGCGATTTTCAACGACTTGACGCGCGGGTAATGAACTGGACCTTGACGCAATTCTGAAAGAAGTTGAGTGGTCGCTACAGAATTGAAGTCCGAATCGGTCAGACCCGGTACTATTCCCGGTGCTATTGAAATCAAGACTGGATCGAGAGCGATCGAGCTGATCGCGCTGTAGGGGCTGTTGTCGCCGCCAGTTTCGTTAATCGGCAAAATTTGCAGGACACCGATGTGGTGCCGGGAGCAAAATTCTACGGCTTGAGCCATGGCAGTCGTATCACCGATGCCTAGATCATTTTCATGCCTGAGGGCAAAGACAGGAACGAGGATACCGGCTAATTTTTCCTTGATGTTCAGTTTCATCTAGACACCTATGCGGGCGAATACTTTATCCAAATTTTTGAGGTAATTTTCAGGCGTGAAACAATCTTCGATTTCTTCTTTCGAAAGATGCTCGCCGACTTCTTTGTCGGCAATCAAATTATTTTTGAAATTACCGGCTTCCTGATTCCAGGCTTTCATCGCATTTTCCTGCACGAGACTATAAGACTTTTCACGTGAAAGTCCTTTGTCGACCAGACGCAACATCACCGCCTGCGAATAAATGACGCCGCCGAAACGATCCATGTTTTTTCGCATGTTTTCTGGATAAACGACCAGTCCGGCCACGATTTTGCTGAACCTGACCAGCATGTAGTCAGCCAGAATTGTCGAATCCGGAATGATGATTCGTTCGACCGAGCTGTGCGAAATATCGCGCTCGTGCCAGAGGGGAATATTTTCGAGGGCGGCCAGCGAATTAGCCCGCAGCACACGAGCCAAACCGGATATGTTTTCACTGCCGACAGGGTTGCGTTTGTGAGGCATGGCCGATGAACCTTTCTGGCCCTTGTCGAAAGGCTCCTCGACTTCTAAAACATCGGTCTTTTGCAAATGGCGGATCTCGGTGGCGAATTTGTCCAGACTGCTGCCGATCACAGCCAGTACCCAGATGAATTGAGCGTGTCTATCGCGTTGCACAATTTGGGTGGCGACTGGTTCGGGAATCAATCCCAGGCGTTTGCAGGTCATTTCTTCTACCTGCGGGCTGATGTTGGAGAAAGTGCCGACCGCACCACTGATTTTTCCGACCGACACAACTTCGATTGCCTCGCGCAATCGTTTCTGATGACGGCGAACTTCTTCCAGCCATACTGCCAGCTTGAACCCAAATGTCAAAGGCTCGGCGTGAATGCCGTGTGAGCGCCCGATCTCGACTGTGTGTTTGTGCTCTCTGGCTTTAGCCAAAATCGAGTCGTGCAGTTGCTGTAAATCTTTTTCTAAAAGTTGACCGGCTTTGCGCAGTTGCAAGGCTAAGCCGGTGTCGATCACATCCGAGCTGGTCAAGCCCAAATGAACATAACGTGAGCTTGGACCGATGTTCTCATTGACATTGGTGAGAAAAGCGATGATGTCGTGCTTGACCTCGAGTTCGATCTCCTGAATTCTGTTGACATCGAATCCAGCTTTCGCCTTGATCTGTGCCAGGTCAGCTTGAGGGATTTTGCCCAACTCGGCCTGAACCTCGCACACAGCAATTTCGACATCCAACATCGTTTGAAACTTTGCTTGGTCTGTCCAAATTTGGCCCATTTCCGGGCGGGTGTAGCGATCGATCAATTTGCACTCCTCTCCAAGCTTGTCAGGCGAGCTAAGCCGTGCGTGTAAACGCAGGTTTGCTGCCCGTTTTGCTCTTGCCTATTTTAACTCATGGGAGTTTATCCGACTGGCTTCCAGTCGCCCCTGTATAGTGGCACTGAATATCGAAAATAGCCGAGAATATGCACCTTGGCAGCCTGTCGATAGTTTGTAGAAAAGGCCACTGGCAATCTCTTGATGGTCATTGGATATGCACGCTGTATGGCGATCGGCAAACATCGACCGGTTTGCAAGCAGCCTGTTCAAAAGTGCAGTTAATATTTGTAAGAATGCTTCAAGTCTATAAGCTCTTTATGCCGGAGCAGCATAGATTCGATTGCTAATCGATAGTGGGCTACAATGACAAACTCGCTAGGCACTCAGCTCGCTCAACACAATCAGGCAAATAATGACGCAATCACCGAAACTCAAGGTCCTTTTCCCAATCGATATCGTTCACCTGCATCCTGAATATCTGGCTCCCTTGAAAGAGCTTCTGCCTTTAAGAGATGTGGCTCTCAATCTTCTTTATGTGCGTGAAGAATTGCCGGCTTTTGAAACCACACTTTCGTCAATGGCCGATTTTCCGCAGGATTTGTCTCATCAAATCGACAATAGAGCGAACGAAGTTCTCGCTGATTTTGCCGCCCAAATCAAATCTGACTGCCCAGCCGTCACGACCGAACTTGTCTCTGGTCCACCGGCATTGATGATCGAATCGGTGGCTAGAGAAGACAATTACGATTTGCTCGTCGTCAGTCCAGGTACTCATTCGAAGGTGGAAGCCTATTTGCTCGGCTCGACAACGGAGCGCGTCGTTAGACATGCCGATACATCGGTTTTGATCTTGCGCTTGCCTGAAGGCAGTGCCCAGCTCAAAAATGTAGTTGTCGGCATCGATGGTTCTGATGAATCGCTGGCGGCGATCGAAAGAGCCGTGAATATTTTTGCTCTGGACGAGCGGGAAGTACAAGTGACTGTGGTCAATGTCGTCTCTGTCACAGGCATGTTCAAATATGTCTCGCCGGCAAGCTTTGTCGCCTCGGTCGAAGACAATTTGATGATGTCGGGCGAGGCACTTCTCGCTCAGGCGAATAAAAAACTGAATGATTTAGGCGTCAAAAATGTTCAAACTAAACTCAAAGATGGGGATCCCGCGACTGAGATTCTCAAAGTCGTAAGCGAAGTGCATGCCGATCTGATCGTCGTCGGTGGGCAGGGACGCTCGGCCCTCGAGCGTTTCCTGGTCGGTGGCGTCTCGAGCAAATTGGCCACGCATGCGCCTTGCTCAACGGCTGTGTTCAAACGTCCTAAAGCTGGTTGAGCACCATATTTGGTACTGCATGCGAGCTTGCTCAAAGATGGTCGGAGTGTTCATGATTCTCGAAAAATTGCGATTTTTGCTGGCATTTTTGGCCTCACTTTCAATCGGCTTGCCGCCGGCGCAAGCTCAAACTATGGGGCAAGAGCAAGCGGAAGAAAGACGCCAGCTCGATCAGATGAAAGGCGAGATGGGAGATGTGAAATCGAACATCAATGGCGCACTCGACTCGTTGAATGAACTTTCTCGCCAGGTTAAAGCGCAAGCTAGTTCGAGCGAGATTCATTTGATTGTCAAGGAAGCCCGCATCGAAATCGCCCCCGGCCACTTCGTCAACTGCCTCACCTACAACGGCAAAATTCCCGGACCGACAATTCGAGTGACCGAAGGCGAGCCCCTGCGCGTGATTGTGCATAACCAACTAAAGCAAGCCACCAGTCTTACTTTTCACGGACTGAATCTGCCTCAAAGCGTAGCTGGTTTGCCTCGCAAACAAGGTGGTTTGGTTGGACCCGGACAAGTTTATGCTTTTCAATTCACACCCAAGCAAACCGGCACGTTCTGGTATCACCCCCAAGTCAATCAAGCGGCCCAGAAAGCGGCCGGCATGTATGGTGCTCTGGTCGTGGAGCCGCGCTCTGATCGCCGCACCTACGACCGTGACTTCGTGATCGTGCTTGGTGAAACTGCAGTTGCCCAAGGTTCGGCCTCAGTCCCTAAAGCAAGCGGCGGGGCGACCGAAACGTACTATTTGATGAACGGTATGACCGCTGCCACAATCAAACCAATCGAGTTGCACCAGGGCGAGCATGTGCACATGCGCCTGATCAACGCCAGCAGTGTGCTGATACCACTGACACTCACCGGTCACAAATTTGAAGTGGTGGCAATTAACGGCAGCGATGCCCTCGAACCCCATGTTTTTAGAGATACGATTGCTCTCAATCCGAGCGATCGTGTGGATGTGGAATTCTCCGCCAATAACCCGGGCTTCTGGTCGCTGGCCTCCGAATTGCCTGAGCAAGTTTCTAATATGGGCAGCTTTCCTGGCGGCATCGCCTGTGTCATTCGCTATCAGGAAGCCAACAATCCTGACCAATAGGTTCGCTTAAATCGCTTCTCGCAAAGCCTGCAAGCGCATGTTGACTTTGTCCATCGACAAGCCGGTATGTTTGCAAAAGGCTTTCCAACCGAGTTGAATCACCTCTTCCCAGTTGCTGTAAAAGATGTCCTGGTTGAGATAGTCTTTGCCCATCTCCTGCGAATAATCGGCCAGGATCGCCTTAGCCATATCGTGCTGAATCAAATGCTGTACGTCGAACCATTGTTCTTCCAAAGCCAGGTCGAAAAGCGTGCTGAGAAATTCCTTCTGCCCGTATCTGCTTTCGGCTAATTCTCGAAGACGTTCGTTCATCATCTAATATCTTGCTCGGAATCGCTGGAACCCACGAGTTACAAGGATCTAGTTATCAATAAATTAGCATAAGTCGGCAAATTGCCGCGAAAATTTCATTTTTCGAGTGCTCGCCGAAGTTTTGCCGTCCTATTTTTCTGGCTCCAGTTCTGCCCATAATGCATATGCGTTGCGATTGACTTGTCCACAAGCACCGTGCATGATACTGCCAACGATACCATTAACGGCGCTTGCAATTGTCGAAAGGTGACGGCAAAAGCTAGCCAATGTTTCGATCTCAGTCTGCGCGTCTCGACCCCAGCCCGGCGAAATCGAAAGTACCCGCTGAGAATTCATCTCAATCTCCGAGATAGTCGATATTATTTTGTACATATTGGCCGACACTTTCGATATAGTTGTTATAGCCAGATTGATGAAATAAACTATGCTGTACCGTCAACTCACTCAGATACGGGCTCAGCTCAGCGCAAAAGAGATGAATGTCTCGGATGCTCTGTTGCTGGTTTCGCGTTGTTTGCGCCAGAAATTGGCGCCAGACCGACTCGTGTGGCTGAACCGCGAGTTGTTAGGTTATCGCAAAGAAGATCTATCCGGCTTCTACGATAAGCCGCGATTTGGTGGACTAGCGGTCTTGTTTCAAGCCAAAAGAAGCGAACTCGAGGTGCCTCAATACCGATTTTTGCTCGGAGCCTGGGGGCGTATCGATGGGCACGGCAAATTGCTCTGCGTTCACGAGCCCCGGTTGATGGAAAAGACCATCTTCTGCAATATAGGCGTCCAGCAAATCGAGACACAGCTCGAGGAAATGTCTGAGCCTGGGAGCAGTCTGTTCAGCATGAGCGCCGATCAAGAAACTGGTTGCGAGTTTTACTGCTGGTCGCGCGAATTGGTCCGAGTGCTCGAATCGGTCAGAGCCAAACTCTGTCAATTCATCGATACAGTGATCGAAGAGCTTAAGTTGGCCCCCAGGGAGCGCTGATTTTGTTGGGCTTGCGCTTTTTTGCGGCATCAGGCTTCTTTCTCGCGCTTTGCTGCTGGACCCAGCTGGTCTGTCCCGCGCCCGGTCAGAGCCAGACTGCTATCGATTTCGCCAAAGAGGCGCTGGCGGTTCCCACCATCGATCTCGAACCTCCCCACTTCATGAGGATTGAGCCCGACAAAGATACCGGAGTCGATCAGAGTGATTATCTGGACGACATCCTGAAAGCCAATCAGAACCGGGTTTTCAGATACAAAACCATGCCGATCAAGATCTATATTCAGCCGATCGATGCCGATTTTAGCCAGGCTTGCCTGGCTGGATGTCGGATCTGGGAAAGCCGTTCTCACGGCTTGGTCCGCTTTATGCAAGTGACTGAGCCGGGCCAAGCACGGATCAAAATCGAGGCTGTGCATCAAGGGGTCAATCCTCTGCCGGGCAACTCGGCAGGCGCCCACACAGTGATGAAATGGCAGTATAAAACCGGTCCCGCACTGAAAAATCTGCCAGTCGTCGGGCTACCGGTGCCGACCATGGGGCGCAAATTCAATGTACCGGCCCAAATTATTGAAATCAATCTGGACGTTGTCAGCGAGCGTGTGTCCGAACAAAAACCTATCCTGCTCAGAAACATGGTGATGCACGAACTCGGTCATGCTCTTGGTTTGATCGGGCACAGCGCAGTGCATTCAGACATTATGTATAAAGACACAGATGAATATTCGCGGCTTTCCCAGCGCGATCTGAATTCACTTAATCGACTCTATGGCATGAAAGTCGACGTGCCGCTCTGATCGTTAGTACTTGTAGGGAGCGATGCCGAATCTGGTGCGCAACTGTGAATCAAGCGTCTTATTGGCGAAATCGAGTTCTTCCAGTTCTTTTTTTCGTCGCATCAATTGGGCGGCGATCGGCTGGTTGGAAGCATCTTTAGCCATGAGATTGTCTTGCACTTTGAGATAATCGGCGAAAAGAACCTGGGAATCTGTGAAAAACTTGAAATAGCCCCTGTGCAACTGCTCGGTTTCAGGATACAGGGTGAGTTTTTTCATTTGCTCGGCGGCGGCGTTGTTTTTCACTTCTAACTTTTGCAAAAGTTGTTGCGTTTCCAGTTTTTCCGGACCCGGCACAAACATTGACAAGCCTTTCGATAGCATGGCGTCGGCCTTCTGGCGCTCGGTCGGATTCATCTGCGCTCCGCGGCGAATTTCGTCGTATTTGTTGAACCAGTCTTTGATCTGGGCAACAGGCGTTGGCTGAGCGGTGGCGGCGGCCGAGGCTGATTGACCCTGCGTGTATGCCAAAGGGCAAACGGCCAGTTGGGCCAGGATAACCACAGAGAACACAGCAATTTGCAGCTTCATTGAATCCTTCCTTTTCCTGCGTCGCGACTTGAGAAGCTCGCTTAAATAAAACAGACGGTCGCCCCTTTCGTTAGTTTCGTGTCAGCCCTTTCGAGGTGACTGCTTTTGGGAACAAAACAAATGGGAAGAGGCTCGCGAGGCATACTATATTCTAATTGCCGGGCAATCGCAAAGGCTATGGACTGAAGTCAATGACAATTCTGGTGGCTGTTAAAAAGAATGAAAGGGTTTATCTGGGCGCTGATCGCATCACTACCTTCGGCAATGAATATTCGACCGATCTAGTCAATGGCTCCAAGATTATCAAATTGAAGCATGCTTATCTGGCTACCAGTGGCTATACGCTGCTAGACAACGTGATTGAGCATCTTTACTCGGTCAATCACAAAATGATGGAAAACACCTTTAAAAACCGGGCCGAGGTGTTTGCTTTTTTCCTTGAGCTTTTTGCCGAACTGAAGAAAAACTACACTCTAGTAGATGTAGGCAAAGATACTTATGCCACCATGTATAACGTCTTTCTCGTCGTCACTCCAGACAGTATCTATGGCGTTTCGAACAATCTGGCCGTGCACGAGTACGAGCGTTTTGCCGCCAAAGGTGCTGGCGCTGACTATGCGCAGGGCTGCCTATACGGCGTCTTTGATTTGATCGAAGACGGCTTCGAGATTACCCGATTGGCGCTCGAAGCCGCCTGTCACTTTTCG
>CAJCHQ010000181.1 GCA_903970295.1 Bryobacterales bacterium | reverse complement strand
AGTGCAAGGCTCGGCAATCCGCGCGCGCTATGGGCGACTTGCTCAACCGTTTCCAACTGGTGACGGCAATTAATGTTTTGAAAATATGTCGGTTAGATGCCTTGGAGATCAAGGTTCCCAGATCTTGAAGTGCTCGCTCTTTGGTCCGGATTTTGCATTTGGCATATCGACGGGTAGACACCGCCGACCTGTGATTGAGGATTTTTCCTACGAGCGCCGTGTCTGTATCCGCGTGATTACAGAGCCATACCGCCGCCGTGTGCCTTAGCCCGTGAATGACAACATATTCGGTTTTCGTCTCTCCGCTGGAGAGTTTGGTTTCTCGCTTCAGGCTACTGGCACCATTTTCGATCGCTATTTTTCGAATGCGCATCCATGCTTGCTGGACGTTGACGATATGTTGATTGGCTTTAGGACCAGGAAATATGTAAGGGTTGCGGTCTTTGCGAATTCTTTTCGCCCGCTGAATAATTGCCCACGCTTCTTCGGTCAACGGCAGCTGTTCTTGTTCGCCCGACTTAGTCATCGGTATGTAGAGCGTCATTGCGGATCCGTCGATGTTGTCCCATTTTGCGGAAAGAATTTCCATTTTTCGCTTGCCAGTTAATAAGAACATCCAGATCGCCAGCTTGGCGCTTTCGTTTTCTTCGGCTTCAATTGCTTGCGCTAAGATCGGCATGTGCTCTGGAAATACATACAATTCCCGTTCTCGTTCTTTGAAGTCTTTAATTCCCTTTGCTGGATTCACAAAGTCGCTTCGCACGTAGCCCCATTCTCTCGCGCGATCGAACATGGTGGCGAGCTGTCGCCGCACGCAATTGACCAGGACTTGGTGTTTTTGCTCGATGCCGATTTTGTGCCGCAACTGTTGAACATCCCCAGAGGTGATGAGCTGTACTTGTTTAGTCCCGAGGGTCGGCAAAATATAGAGTCTGATCCTTCGTTGTACTTCTTCCAGCCGTTTCTTGCTGTGCCCAAGTCCGATAGTGTGCTCCTGAACAAACTGCGCGCACAGCTCTGACATTAATCTGCCATGTCGCCTGTCATAACGCTCTTTAGCCGGATCGCCGCCACTAATGACTTGTCCAGCCCTCAAAATGGCTTGTTCTCGCGCCAATTCTAAGGACAATTTCCGGACGTCACCGATTGTCAAAAGCTTCTGATCGTTCTTGTCATTGTGATACTTATAGATGTAGCTCTTGGTACCAGTTGGGAAAATTCGAACTCCAAAACCGGGAGTTTTTGAATCCCACCAGATTTCCTTGGGGTAAATCTTTCGCCCCGTCTTCGAATCGCTCCGCACTTCTTTGGAATAGCTGAGTGCTTTGACCTTTTCAATGGTCAATTTAGTTGATTGCTTAGTTGCCTTCTCTGGCACGAATCCTGCTCCCGTTAAAAGAATTCTTCCAGCTTCGATTGCATACCTGCTTTGCCAGTCTGAAGTTGGTATTGAGTCACCGGGTGAGTCACCAGGTTGTATGGGTAGCATTTGGGAGGTGACCGTAGTGTATGGGTTTAAGGAGATCCCTGAAAGCCTCTACTTGTGGGGATTTATGGGACGATGCGGTTGTTTGTGATAGCAAGTGAAAGTCCACTATTTCTATTGACACCTCCTTTTCACGGAGGCACGCGGGTTCGAATCCCGCTGGGGGTAATTTTTAAGTTCCGCTTAACGAACCACCACAGGCGCAGATTCCACTCTGCTGCCTGCTGAAAGTGTGACTGTGGCGGCAATCATCAATGCCAGGCAGCCGAGGAGAAAGCTCGCGCCAGGCAGTGTTGTCGGCGCCTGAGCGGATGTGAAATAGGCGAATAAGGCGGTGCCAAACAGCCCGCCGAAGACGCTCGAGAGGGCGAATTGACTGGCCAGGGCCCCTTGCAAGGCCCCCTGTTCGTTAGCGTTTATTGCTAGAGAGAGAGCACTCTTGACCGTCGGTTTCACGGCTGAGCCCAGGCAATGCAAAATAATCACACAAGCGATCATCAATATGTTATTGCCGACAAAGTTGTAGAGAAAGAGAGCCAGCGCATCGAAGAGCAAGGCACCCATAATTACTTTTTTCGTTCCGAAGCGGTTGAGGAAAAAGGTGAGCATCACTGTCTGGACCAGGACACTGCCCAGGCCGAGGAATGCCAGAGAGAGACCGGCCTGGGCAATGCTCCAGTTGAATCGGAAAGTGGTGTACAAAACCCAGGTGCTGATGAAAAATTGAAATGCCAGATCGCTGGCTACAACTACGATAGCCAGGTGCGAAAGGGCAGGGCGAGCGAATAATAGATGCATGGCTGAAAATGGATTAGCCGTTTTCCAGGCGAGCGGATCGCGGCGTTGCAGAGTTTTGCTGTCCTCGAAAAATGTCCAAACCAGAATCGTGGTCAAGCTGGCAATCACGGCAGCCACTGCCATTGCTAGACGGAGTCCGAATTGACCGACGAGCCCGCCAATGGCTGGACCAAGAATGAAGCCGAGTGTGAGCATGGCACCGAATGTGCTGAAATTCTTCACTCGGTGACAAGCCTTACTCTTGTCGGCCACGTAGGAGCCAGCCACCGGATAGCTGGCACCGCTAGCGGCATTGAGCCACTGGGCTAAAAAAAGAAGGGGAAGATTCGGAGCCAGAGACAGGCCAATGAAACTCAAGGCAGTGCCACCACTGGCGATGGCAAGCATTTTTTTGCGCCCGAAGCGATCGGAGAGTGCTCCCTGGATCGGTGAAAAGAAAAAGACGATCAGCCCGGAGACTGCCAGCAGAATGCCATAGTTGAAAGAGGCCCGACCGAGATCGCCATGCCCTAATTCGGCAACAATCTTGGGCAAGAGTGGCAGGGCGAGGCACAGCCCCAAATGGTCGAGGAAAAATGTGAGCCAAACCACGACAGGGATTTTGTCCGGCGATTTCATCGCATTCCTCGTACGATGGCCGCAGCAACACGCGCGAACTGACGTCGCGTTATCTTGCGCTGTCTATTGCTATACCCAGGGCCTAAGATGAGCAAACTTGATTTACCATGAACTCGTCCGGGTTACTGACGGCCCTGGCTGCGAACTGGTTGCCGATTCAGAACGCTTTTAAGGTTCGCTCCTCACGTTTTTTCAAGGCCACTGCCACCGCCTGCTTTTCGATAAATTGGTCGATCAGCTTTTGGCCGGGCTTGACCTTGTTGACGGCAAAAAAGGCTCGTGTCTGTTCGAGCAATTCTTCCTTCGCGAGTGCTGTTACTCCTTCGCACATTCTGGCGATTGTGTCTTTGGGAAATAATTGGCTGAGTTTCTGCCAGTTAGACGTCATGAATTGCCAGGTTAATTCTCGAGAGGCTTTATTGATCATCGCCGTTTTCACAACATAGGCGCCGTTGGCTGTGCGTATTTCGCCGTTCAGAGTCTTGTTCAGGGTGCGCTTGAGTAATTTTGTCTCGGGGAAATTAGCCAGCGCATACATGTAACGGTCGTACTCTTGGGGAGTTCTAGCAACCTCGAAGGCGGCCGCAAATTCTTCATACCGCTCTTCCCCGCCGTTATGGGCCAGAACAGTAATCAGGGCTGGCACTAAATCTGGTGGCACCGCTGTTTGCTTGGTTTTGTACACGGCATAGAGTTCCTTCGCTTTCGTTAGAGTCTCGACGTCACCGCCGACGGTGCCAAGAATAGCGATTAACATGCCCCGCAATTGTTTGGTGAGAACGTCCTCCTGGTTCGTCTCTGTCCAGGTGAGAGATTTGAGCGCCGGCCCGCAAATCGAAACTGTTAGCTTCTGTAGTGAAGCGCGATCAGCCCCTACCAGATCCAGACTCTGGAGTGAGGAGATAAGGACTGACCAGACATTTTTGTCTGTTTCGGCACTGAACAATCGAATCAGATTCAAATAATCACAGAGAGGCATTAAGCCCGCCAGAACTTGTGCCCATGAGTCGTTGACCAGATTAAAGCGCTCCACGGCGCTCATGTCCGTGTGCAAATGCTTAGTCAGTCCCTCGAGCAAGGCTGGCGAATAGCGCACACGATAGAACCCGTGACCGCCTTCGTTGACGATCGCATACTCGACTGGCTCTGGAAATTCCACTTCTGTTGCTTTGTTGGTCAAAAGCAATCTCTGTTTGATGATGCCGCCAGTCGTTTTGACTTTAAGCATGATAGGCACCTGGAAGAGAGTTTCCGCCCCTGGGGTTTGGCCCGAGCCGTCATCATTGAGGAAGCGATTTTGCGTCAATTTCAGGGTCCGACCTGCGGCAACCAGGTCGGCTGAAATCAAAGGATGTCCTTCTTGATAGATCCATGAATCCATTATTTCGCGCACAGGCTGTTTGGCTGACTCTTCAATCGCATCCCAGAGGTCGGTAGTTTCGGTGTTATCGTATTTGTGCTTGCTCAGATAGAGTCCGATGCCGCGCCGAAATACCTCCGGTTCCAAATACTGCTCGAGCATGCGCAGAAGTGCCGCCCCTTTTTTGTAAGTGAGCACGTCGAACATGCCTTGAGCTTCTTCCGGATGGCGAACTGGAAACTCGATAGTGCGTGTGGAACGCAACGAGTCAGTCGCGAAAGCTTCCGCGCGCAAGGCGACGAAAGCCTCCCAGCGTTTCCATTCCGGTCGCCAGTGCTCGACCACCAACATGGCCATGAAAGTGGCGAATGCTTCGTTCAACCAGATGCCGTTCCACCAGCGCATCGTCGTCAAATCACCGAACCACATGTGGGCGATTTCGTGAGTGACGACATCGGCTACGCGTTCTTGCTCGGCGTGGGTGGCCAGTTTTTCGTCCACGAGTAAGGCTGTGTCGCGGAAAGTAACGGCTCCCAGATTCTCCATGCCACCATAGGCGAAGTCAGGGATGACGATGAAGTCGAGCTTGTCGCCAGGATATTTCAAACCATAATAGCTATTGAGAAAGCTCAGGGTGAAGCTGCCCAAATCCTGAGCAAATCTTGTCAGATGCTGATTTCCGGGGGGCGCCCAGATGCGCATCGGCGTGCCTTCGACATTGATCTCTTCGCTGCCTTCGAATTCGCCGACGATAAAAGCAACGAGATAAGTCGACATTTTAATTGTGTCGTGAAAGCTGACCGCCTTCTTGTCTTGTTCTTCCAGTCTTTCTTCACTCTCAATTTTGGTATTGGAAATGGCCGTGAGATGGTCGTCTACGATCAGAGTGATTTTATAAACCGCTTTGAAATCGGGCTCATCCCAGCAGGGAAAGGCACGGCGAGCCTCCGTCGCCTGAAAATGAGTGGTGGCAATTTTTTTCAGCAGCCCCGAGGCATCTCTGTAAGAACTGCGGTAAAAGCCATGCAACTGCTCGTTGATTGGGCCCTCGAAGTGCAGATGCAAGGTCCACAGCCCGGATTGAATCGCTTTTTCGAATCTCAGGTGCAGACGTTCGTTTTCCGGCGACAGAGAAATCTCAGCCTTCAGTTTTTCGCCACGACCATTTTCAATTGTTGCTTCTAAAATTTTGAGGTCAAGAGCATTTAGAACTATTTCCTTAACCGGTTCGGCGACGATTACCTGCACAGTTTCTTCGCCCTTAAAGGTGAAATTGTTCAGATCAGGCTCTAGCCGAATTTCATATCTTTCCGGCACGACCGTGCGAGGCAGGCGGTAGGACTGCGTTTCCGGTGCCAATGCCAGCCCAGGTTCATTTGACATCAGCGTGTTGACCTCACTGCCGGGCGGTAGCAAATAAATGGCAGAGAGGTTAGCATATTGTTCAATCGATTTATAGCGCTCGCCTGCCCAACAAGCGGGTCAGCAAAATTAGTCGTGGCGGCTAAGCGGCACAATCCGAATTCCGTAAAACAAAGCATATTGTCAAAAAAGGATGAGGCAAATGGTAGAAGTTCAAACAGCCAGAGTGCAAACTCTTCAGCAATTGGGACAGCAACTGAGAGTGGACAGTATTCGCTCCACTACCCAAGCCGGTTCTGGTCACCCAACCTCATCAATGTCAGCCGCTGACTTGATGTCTGTGCTTCTCGCCAAATATCTCAAATATGATTTCGACAAACCCGAAGCGGCTAACAACGATCGCTTGATTTTTTCCAAAGGGCATGCCGCCCCGCTTCTTTACTCGATGTACAAAGCGGCAGGTGCAATCACCGATGAAGAGCTCCTGAGCTTGAGAAAATTCGGCAGTCGTCTGGAAGGGCATCCCGTCCCTCAAATTTTGCCATGGGTTGATGTCGCTACCGGATCTCTGGGTCAGGGCCTGACTTTCGGCCTGGGTATGGCACTCGCCGGCAAATATCTGGACAAGCTTTCTTACCGGGTTTGGGTGCTTTTGGGCGACAGCGAAATGGCTGAAGGCTCTGTCTGGGAAGGTTTGCATTTGGCTTCCCACTACAAACTGGACAATTTGACCGCTATCCTCGATATGAATCGTCTCGGTCAACGCGGTGAAACTGAGTTGAGCTGGGACTCCGATGCCTACGCGCAAAGAGCGAGAGCATTCGGTTGGAATGCGATTCAGATCAACGGTCACGATTACGATCAAATCGATCGGGCGTATAGCGATTCGCTTTCAGTCACCGGTCAACCAACTTTGATTATTGCTCGCACTGAAAAAGGCCATGGCGTGCCGCTCGTCGCTAACAAAGATGGTTGGCACGGCAAGCCGCTTAGCCCTGAGCAAGCAACTGAGGCGATCGACATTCTGGGCGGTGTGCAAAACACGGTCGTCAAAGTACAGAAACCGGATAACGTCAAAGTAGTCGAGAAGAAAGTCACGGGAAAATTTACTTGCCCGGATTATGAAAAGTTGTATTCCACGCGCGAAGCTTATGGCGACGCTCTCAAGGAACTAGGCTCGATCAACGAAAAAGTCGTGGTGCTCGATGCCGAGGTCGGCAATTCGACATTCAGCGAAAAATTCGGTAAAGAACATGCCGATCGTTTCTTCGAGATGTATATCGCCGAACAAGCCATGGTCGGTGCCGCAGTTGGCTTAGGCAATCGCGGCAAGATCGCCTTTGCCTCTACATTCGCGGCATTCCTCGCTAGAGCTTTTGATTTCATCAGAATGGCGGCGGTATCGCGAGCCAATATCAAATTGTGCGGATCTCATGCCGGTGTTTCGATCGGACAAGACGGTCCTTCGCAAATGGCGTTGGAAGATTTGTCGATGATGCGTTCGATTTTTGAAAGCACCGTGCTTTATCCGTCGGACGCTGTTTCGACCGCCCATCTGGTCAATGAACTGGCCAGTGTGCCTGGCATTTCGTACATGCGCACGACTCGTGAGAAGACACCCATTCTCTACAAAAAAGATGATACCTTCCCGATTGGCGGCAGCAAAACTCTGCGCACCAGTAAAGATGACAAAGCTACTCTCGTCGCCGCCGGCATTACATTGCATGAATGCCTGAAAGCTTATGACGAGCTGAAGAAAGAAGGTATTAATGTGCGGGTGATCGATTTGTATTCAGTCAAACCGATTGATGGAAAGACTTTGATCGCTGCCGCTAAAGAGACCAACACGATAATAGTCGTTGAAGACCATTGGCCCGAAGGCGGTATGGGGGATGCGGTCTTGGCTGCCTTCGCCGCACATGAGAAGAGTGGCGCAGACAGCACAATCACCAACGGCACCAAGGTGCTGCCGCGTGTGATCAAACTGGCTGTAAAGTCTATGCCTGGTTCGGGTACGCCCGACGAATTGATGGATGCCGCTGGCATTTCAGCACCGCATGTCGTCAAAGCAGTGAAAAGCGCAACTGCTAAATAAGGAATAGCTGCCTCAAAAAATCCATTCTTCGGCGCGCAGAAGCTCGACTGCGATCTCGCGAATGCGATCGGCAAAGGCGAATTGCTTTTGCTCGAGTGGTTGCAATGCGCCAAGCATGGGCATGCCAAAATTGTCGCGGGGTGGGTACTTCAGTGCCGTGTTCCAGTAGGGAAGCTGAGCGAAGGCTTGTGTGGCATCGCGATTCATCGCCGATTGAAAGGGAATTTCGCCTTCGCTGTCGAACCAATTTTGTAGAATTTCAGCGACCCGTTCGATCGCTTTTTGCGTGTAATCATGACTGGCCGGTGAGACTTTAGTCTGTTCGGCATTGAAGAGCTGTGGCTGCCTTTCGTGGGCTAGGCTCAAGGCTTTTTCCAGAACAAATTTGCCCATATTGGCTGGTTTGGTTGCACCATAAGCGACACCATTGAATAGCTCGCGCATGATCGCCGTCACTCGCTCAACTGCAGATTTGGTACGGCGCAAGCCGGCTACTGCCAGAGGCTGTACCTCCGGTCTAAGCACTCGATAGGAGTCGGCGAAGCTGACCACTGCCGAATCGAGCGAGTGATAAATAGTCGGATCTTCAAACAATGCCTCGGTATCCGGTCCGCGAATCAAAGCGATTTTGGCGAAACCTTCGGGGTGATTGTAGTTGATTGAATGGTCGCCGGCAATCACTGCATGAGCGATTTTCGACTCTTCGTTGTCTGGATGAGGGACGTACCATTCTTCGATGCCGACTAATTTAAGTAATGTGCGTTCTTCACTGGTGAAGAGAATGCGCGTCAAATCGTGAGTCAGGTGATATTTGTTGAATGGCTCCGCAATCTTGCCTCTAATCTCGCGAATCGAATCAAGTGTCGAAGCAGAGCCGAAGTTGCCCTGACC
>CAJCHQ010000180.1 GCA_903970295.1 Bryobacterales bacterium | reverse complement strand
TTTGCCACGGCGGTAATCAATCACTCCCTGACCACGATTAGATTCAGCGCGATTATCGCTTTGACCGGGCACCACATCTAGTACTGCCGCATTGAGGGCGCCGGCGCGGGTTTCTCGCTCGGCAATCTGAATCAACTTGGTCAAGCAGTCAGCTTCAACGGTGGCATCGTTATTTAGAAGCCAAATGAAATCGGCTTTCTTTTCGAGAGCGAACGAGATCCCGGCGTTGTGCCCACCCGAGAAGCCTTTGTTATCGGGCAGTCGCAGCCCAAACAGGCATTCGGGATCCAGGTCGAGGAGTGGCTTGCACTCCTCGTTGGCGGACCCATTGTCAATCAGTAGCACCTTGAAATTGCCATATGACAGTTTCAGCACCGATTCGATACAACGGCGCGTATGGTCCACCCCTCGCCAATGGAGGATATTTATAAAAACGAGAGGAAGCTGGTCTTTAGAAGCTGTGAAAGGCTTCTGTAAGCTTTCGTCTGCATTATCTGGTCTGTTATTTACTTGCTCTTCTCTGGACACTGAGTTTGCCCCTAACGGAAGCCGTGACGGCTTGATAATATTAAAGGAACCGACCGGAGGATCTAACGTGGCTGAATCAGATAGTCCTAAATTGGACCCAGCGTCTCACGATGAGATGCCTGGTTCAATGGGTGACACTGACAGATCGCCAAGGCGGGCAGGTTTCGCCAATTTCTTCAAAGCGATGCAGCACATCAGGCAGGCTTCGGTTGCCGAAAATGTCAAGCAGCGCTTCTCGGATTATCTCAGTATTGCTCTAGTTGTCATTTGTATTTTGAGCCTGGTTTTTGCCGTTTCGATGCCGGCGCCCCCCGGCTATAAGTTATTACCGCTGCTTTTAACAGTCGGCGCCGTTGTTTTTTACATCATCAACCGCCTGGGCATCATGATCAGTTTGACGCCGCGACAAGCCCTGATTGTCTGGCAAATTCTGGTGGCTGGTTTTTGGCTTGGCGTGACCAGCGCGATGCTTGTGATGTTGGCCTGCATCTACTTCGTATCGACATCTGCGAGCGGATTGTAAATCTGCTTGGCACCACCGATGGTGGCAAAGCGACTGGCTGGTTCGCAGAATCTAGGTCGTGCATACGAGCCAGCCCCGGTGGCCTGGTCGATCGCCCGATCGCTTCATGAGCCGGCAATCGCGAGCTTATCTAGGACTCTCTGGCAAGCTTGGAAACTGGACTGCGCGTGCGTAAATCTAGTGTCGGGTTGGCTTTGCCGGCGTCAATCAAAAAATTACCGGGCGTCCGTCCTCTTCGGGGTTCATAGAAACTCTCTCATTGGCAATGACTTCTCTGGTTGTCATGGATAGAGTGGGGAATGCATAACCCCATTTTGTTTTTTCAGAGCTGAAACAGACACACACCCACAAGTCTAGAAAAATTTTTCAACATCGTCTCGCACCTGACGGCGCGCGACAGGAGACTAACATGACTGAACAACAAGGTTCTACAGACACGCTCGGCGGCGTTCTCAAAGATTTGGGCAAAAGCGCAGAAGAAATTCGTCTGATGCAGTTGCTCGATCGCGCAGACAAAGAAACAGATGCTGCTTTCGTCGACGATCGGTACAAAGTGACAAGCGGAGCCGTGCATCGCGCCGTCTGGCCTAAGAGCAAACCATATCGCCGGTCGAAGTTCGCCCCAGTCAATCTCTTTCGCGAATTGCAGTCTTCGCTTAGCGAAATTCGCTCGAAATACATTCCCTGGGAGCTGTTCGAGCCCAGTGCCGCCGAGCAAGGTGCGGAAACAGTTCTGCGCCCGCATCTCGAAGTCGTTCGCGATCGCACAATCCAGATCATTCAGGAGCGTGAAGCACAAGGCACTCTCTGGGATCCAGTCACGGGCAAGATCACTAAAGACGTCGAGAAGGATCTCGGTGCCGCCGGCTATTTCGGTCTGCTCATCGAACAGAAATACGGTGGTCAGGGCGCAACATTTGCAGAATTCTTCGCCATTCTGACGGCAGTCGCTTCCAAGGTCGATGCCACTTTCGAAGGACTGGCTTCGATTCACGGCTGCATTGGTGCCACTCGACCGCTGAACAAATTCGGTACGCCCGATCAGAAAGCCAAGTTTCTGCCTCCCCTGGGTGATGGCACGCTCTTGTCCTTCTTCGGTGCCACCGAGCGCGATGCCGGCACTGCCATCGTCAACCAGAAGACGGTTGCTGTTCTGGACGGCGACGACTATGTCATCAATGGCGCCAAGATGTTCATCTCCAACGCCAAAGAAGGTCGTCTGGGTGTAATCATCTGCAAAATCGACGGCAAGATCTCAGCCCTGATTGCGCATTTGCCTGAGACGCAAAACGAGCACTTCCAGATCAACCGTTACAAAATCGATGTGCTCAAACACATCGAAAACGTCGAGCTGATCTTCAAGGATTTCCGTGTCCCCAAGGAAAATCTGCTCGGGCGTGTGGGCGACGGCATGAAGGTTGCGTACGACGGGCTGAATTTCGGTCGGCTGGCGGTTCTTGCTGGTGCGGCCGGAATTTCGCGGCGGGTGCTGAAGTTGATGGTCGAGTGGTGCCAATATCGGCATTCTTTCGGGGCCCCTCTGTCTGAGCGGCAACTGCCGCAAGCGCGCATTGCTCGCGTGGCTTCTTTGATCGTGGCCATGGACGGTTTGCGCCGTACCTGTGCTTCGCGCCTCGATGAGGGTTACCGTTGCGAACATGAGTGCATTCAGGCGAAAGTGCTCGGGTCGTGGTGGTTGAAAGAAATCGTCATCGACAATGCCATGACCACGCAGGGAGGGCGGTCATTTTTGCATGGCAATCTGATCGGAGAAATCCTGGCGGACGTTCTCGTCATGGGCATCTACGAAGGTGAGAACAACATGCTGACGATGAAGTCGGGTGGTTCGATGTTCGAGGATCACGGCAATAAGTTCATGGTGCCCATCGCCGAGGCTCTGAAACGACATGGAATCAAGAAGTTCGCACCCACGTCGCTGAAAAAGATCTGGCAGCAGAAGAAATCGCTGTGGCTGTTGCGCAGCGAGTTATTCTCACTGGGAACGTGGATCGCCCGTCGGCAATTGCAGCGGGTCGATTATCACCGCGATGGCAATCTCGATCGGCGGCTGCAGAAGCATCTGGATACCGTCGCGAGAGCCTTCAAGAAATTGCCGCTCGAATACAACGGGCACATGATCACCTATCAGCAGGCTTTGCTCAACGAGCAGAATCTGTTGGTGGAAGTGGGTCAGCGTCTGATGAACCTCGTCAGCATGCCAATCACGATCTTCCACGCCCAGAATCTTGGGGACGAAGCATCGCTCCTGGCGGCTGATGTTCTTTGCCGTGACATGAGGAATTCGCTTTCGGGCAAACGCGAAAGCCATTCCGATCGCCACGCCAAGGCGGCGCTCGCCAGGCTTGTTTTCGCGGGTGAGTTCAGGCAGTTGGACGGTGTTCCAGCGGAGCCCATCACTTTCCCGTACAAGTAAGAAGGCTGAAGACACGAGGCGGATGGCTCAGGCAATGCTGCGGCCATCCGTTTCGGTTTTTGATTGTTTGTCTATGATATGCAATAGTGACTCTGATTGTTGTAAAAAAGTTACAGTAAGTAATTCATAGTCAAGCAGTTCAAACCACGTAGTGCACAGGGCGGTGAAGCATGCAGAGAATACCGGGCAGAAGAGCGAGATGCGCTCTGAGAGTGCAATCTGAACTACTTCTGTCCGGCAATTTCTGGTAATGAGCGCATGTGGTTTCGCTCATTTGTGTTCGGGCAGGACGGCAATCGCATTAGCCGGATCTCCCTGGTGAATGAGGGCCAACCCTTGTTCGAAAGAAAGCGCAGCTGGCAACGATTGAAAGTCGCTTAGCTGCTGCTCGTCATGAACTTCGATGCTTTTGAACAAGAGCGCCCGGCAAGACACCTGGATCGAAATGCTTGTTATCTTCCAGCGTCCTGGTGCTACTTCTGATTGCCCGATGTCAAAAGTGCCACCCTTCTTCAGACGAGCGAGCAGGCCGCCACCGAAGTCGACGTCGCTAATCAGCACGCCCTGGAAGCGAACGAGACGGAGGTTCTTGGCGTCGATTTCCAGAGTTCCAGCCATGGCATGAAAGACAGTCGCAGTTTTGGTCGGTGGACGAAAACTGGGATTCGGAGCGAAGCTGAGTTTGATCATGCCACCATTGTTGCTCTGTAGCTGATAGGTGAAAGCGTCAGGCAACAGCGGCATCATTTTGCGCCCTTGCTCTTCGTTGTCCTTGTCTTGCTTCTGGCGTTTCAGTCGCTCGGCAGGATTGCGCGAGAGGTTATGCATGTCCTGATCGACCACGCTTTGTCGGTTAGCATCTGCGGGCAAACCATTGACGAGAGCCAGTTGTTTGACAGAGCCCTCTGTTGTTTCGACGACGCGAAAAGTGAGCTGCTCGTTATCCTGCCGCTTGCGCTGGATATATTGGAGAGAGAATTGATCGTTGGCTGTCGGTTTGGCTTCGTTGGCAACCATCTGGGCGACCAGGGAGCGTATGTCCAGCTGAGCGTTGGCGCGGGGAGCGGTTGCTAACAAGCCGAGCACGCTGAGCGTGAAGATGAGTTTGTTCATGATGTTCTCCTTATTCTCGCTGCTAGCTCGTACTGCTCGGTCAGCAGTGAACGTCAAACATCTCTAAGCGCACTGAAACAGTCGGTTGCCCACTGCTGAATAGAACGCTAATTCGATGGATGAAATTTTCTGTTTTGGCAGAGCCTTTAGAACTTTGAGATTGAGATACGATCTCTAACCTAAGACTTAGCAACGGGCATTACTATCCGGTTCTCGGACAGTTTATTCACATATAACGTCATCAACTGTAAAACAGATGATCGCGGTTGCCGGCGGACCGGTCGAGAAAGCTAATAGTGGCTCTATATACACCATCTAAGCTGAAACCGCGCTTAGATTAGGGCTTATGCCAGATTGTCACGCTCTCGCCGAGATAGCCGCAAAAGACGTCGGCATAGTTCTGCTCGACAAATTCTTGCTGGTTGGTTGAATTTGCCAGGATTTTGCCATTGCCCTCGTAGATCGCTGTGTGCTCGTTGTTGGTGCCCATGATTATGTCTCCCGGCTGCTTCTGGGACACGGGCACTTCGACGTATCCTTGCGAGCGCAGATCGTCTACCAGATTGTCGCAATTGTCATCCAATACGGTCGAGTGGAAACCCACTGCATGCAAGACTGTCCTCACGAACAAAGCACACGCATGCCTGGGATCGACACCGTATGCGGTGCCATTTTGCCCGAGCAAACTGCGGGCCGCGTCGATGACTTTGCTTGCATAAGAATCGGGAGAAATATCTGTGGTGGTCGGCTCGCCAATAGATTCAGGACTGGATAAATCCTCACCGACAGCAACTGTTTTATGGCTGTCTGTATAAGTGACCGTAGTTTCATTACGACTGTAGTCGTAGTTATAGGTGCTGATTTGCTGCCCATCGCGTGTTGCGTGACCAGAAACCGGCTTTTTATCTTGCATCTCGGTGTAGACGTCATCGCCGCAAGTGAGGTGCGCCACTCTTTCATCGCCGGTAGTGGTGACAATCAAATCGCCTGCGCTGTCGACAACCACATCGGCAAGTACCGACTGGCTGCCGTCGGCATTTGTCTGAAGCCACTGCCCATTGTGGTTTTTGCTGACTGTCTGAGAAACTGTGCCGGGGCGGTCGCTTGCCTCATGAATTGTGTAAGCGGCAACACCAGAGACGTCGTAAGATATCTCGATGGTTCGCCCATTTGGGCTGTCGATCTCGGTCACCCGCCCATCGGCATCTTTCGATTCGACGCTGGTGAGATAGACGGTTTGATGCGAATCAAGGTGCGAGCCGTCGCCCAGATCGTTGCCGTAATCTTTGTTGTATTTAAGGGTCTGACGCACCTCGTAGGCAATTTCGCTGCTCGATAAACGCGGGTGCAGGCGCTTGAGCATCTGGGCCAGATTTTCGCCGGGCTCAGGCCTTGTGCCTGAGACAATCGACTCGCGACCGCTGTTTCCGTGAATGACCACGTCAAATGTCGGCAGGTGCTTGCTCGCTGATGTGTTGCTTTCAGGCATGGGCAGTTTTGCCGGAGTTAATCTCGGTGATTGTGGGACTGCAGCAGGATAAATCGACTCAGTCGATTTCGTTGCCAGGATTGTTGAAAGGTGTGTTTGCTCGAAGCTCATGCCGAATCTACCGAAATGGACGACGCCATCGCCAATCTACTTCGTTATATTCGCTCGCAAATCGGGCGAAATCAGGTCATCGCATTAAAAATGGAACAGATGTCACTTGCTGAGCTACGTAGCATACCCGTGTACGTCGAGTCGTTTTGCTTGTATATTGCTTGCTTGATAAATGTGAACGTCGTATTTTGAATGCGTGTCAGCAAGAAAAAGCGACTTTCGATAATCAAACTAGCGTTTCCTATTCGGTTTCGCTTGATAGGTTTAGCAATAAAGCTAGGTTGAAATCCACCGAGAGACGTGCTGCCTCGTGTTACTACGCAGATCGTCCAGAAGGCTTGCTTAGTGGCAGCAATAGATTTGCGGCTAATCGAGCTTCTTTTTACTCCTTTAGCCTGCAATCCTCGGACCACAATTGAGGCATATCGTCGTGCTGATACGCCGGCTAGAATGGCTGCCATCAGTGGTCCATCTAACAGCTCGGTGCGGTTCATAGCCTTGTATGTTTCTAACTGAATCTCCCTTCCGCAGTCTTCGAGATTCCGTCTCACGCGGACACTCTATCGCTCGCTTTTGTCGACGCCATCAATGATGGCTGTCCCCTTTTCCTTACCCCAGCGAACTGTTTCACGTTTCTCAGAGCGACTGTGCCATTTGCCGCACCGCTCTTGTGTTTCGGCATGCATCAGTAGCTCGAGCATGAATCTCGTTCCGTTGCCGATGTAGTGCTCCACGCCTTCTTTGACGATCGCCTTGATGTTCGGCTTCAAAACGTCGAGTAGTTGCTCTCGTTGCTTCGCGTTGACCTTGACACCGTTGTTCGTCGCAGTTGTTTGGATGCGGCGAATGTCACTTCGTACAACGGACCAGGGACCGGCTGAAGGATTTTCGGCAGATGGACTACTGAGGATACAAGTTCTAAGGGCAAAATTTTCTTCAAGGATCCACACGGGAACTATTCAATGATTTCCACGTACGAGTGCCCGCAAAGAACATACTTAATGTTGAAATAGAAACTCTTATTCTAGGAAAATCGAGTCGACGAACTGTGCATCTGAAACGGGCGATAGAGCGAGGCAATCTTCTACTCTCAAGATCTGATGGCGCACTTCCCTGAAGCAGCAATATTCTCATTTTGCTGCGGACTAACCTGGTTTGTTTGTGTTGTCACCGTATATTATGGCGCCATGAATGTTGTTTGCTTTGGGTCTGCGCATACCCAACGGGGTGCATGAGCAAAGCTGACTACTTTAGGTCAAAAGTTCCACCATCAGGAAATTGCAGAATTGTTCCTCGCGAAGTCTGTTTCTTGATGATTTTTCGGCTATCAGTCTGTCCCACTTTATCAACTCTCGCCGTGTTCAATACTTTGCCACCAAAAATTGCATTAATCGATGCTTCAACTATGTGTCCCCCTCCGAGGGATACCAGACTATCTTTCTGCGCATTGGCCTCGAGCTTGTCGCAATTTACAGATTTAACAATTACTTCAGAGGTTGCGTTGGCATCTATTCGAAACGAGTTCAACGATAGTGCCCCGGTTGTTACGTTAGCATGACCATTGAGGCGCAGCTGCAGTGTTTTTCCGTGCCAATCCGACAGCGTGGCTCGGCAATGATCATGAAGACTCAATATCAGCTCATCATGGAAGGTGTCTGCCAAAACAATTTCTAAATCAGGCGGAGACGAGTACCATTTGCCTGGAGTACTGTGCTCGGACAATTTACCAAGCTTTTGACCGTCGAACCAAAGTTCATGATCCCTAATCTCAGCTAACTTGTTCTCATCTTGCGAGAGCATTATCGATTGCATTACGTCGCGACCAACCTTCCAAAATTGTTCATCATAAAAAATATGAATATCCGGCTCTGGACAAGGTCGAAGATTGTAACTTGTATATCGAATCTTGATTCCATGTCGCTCTTTGAAAACATAAGCTGGCAAGATTCTACTCTCTTGTAACAACCAGATCTCTGGACAATCGCTCATAGCGTATGATTCCGAGCCTTCCACCCGTACATTGACTCTTCCATCTTCCGCGACAACCCAAATGTGATGGACATTTGGCAAATCTTTGTAGTCGGAGAAACTACCAATTCTCTTCATAGGCTCATCTGCGCGCGCGCATGGCATTTGAGAAAACATCTGAATCAAAATAAGAAAAATTAGATTCGAACGGCTTGGGACCAGCACTTTAAGCTTTTTTGTATGCATCTCAGCTCACGGTCATTGCTAATGTAACTTTACACTACCAATAGATATTTCTCTTCTTCCGGAACAAAGAATGAAGCAGCGAATCCGAAACAATTGATTAGCGCGACGCAGCTGCCGGCTACTGCATAGGAGCCGTGACAGGCTGAAATTATTCGTCCGCCGAGAATTGCTGCAGCCGCTGCCAGAATTCTACCTGTCTGAATGCTGATACCGAATGCGGTGCCTCTCACACTGAGGGGATACATCTCCGGCACTGAGATGAATAGCCAGAGAAACGGCAGAGAGGAAAATGCCCCGGCTAGAAATGCAAATGCAATCAGCCCAGGTCCGTAATGTTGTGTGCAAGTGAATATGGCGATGTCGATTAAAAGGCTGCAGACAAAGGCGAAGGCAAATGATTTGCGTCGTCGCCAGTTCAGCAAGATCGCCACGCCGATAAAAGAAGACATCGTGGCGCCAGAGTACATGGCGAACATTACAGTAGATCTTTCAACTACCGCCAAGCCGCCTGTGAGCTGGTTGATCCATGCCGGCACCCAGGAAAGCACAGCCCACCAATTGACGATTGCGGGGTAGCCAGGCACAAATGATCAATGTCTTTCGCCGATCCGTGGTCCGAATCCGTTTCAGGGATGCCAATTGCGAGGGTTGCGATTGAGGCCGGCCACGCTCGCTTCAGGTTCAGATAATTTCGTGCGCACGTAGAAGGCAATCAATGCCGGCACGATTCCAGTGAGCAAAACGACGCGCCAGCCCAAAAGCCCAAGCCAGAAATTGACGACAGATGTAAGCAGATAACCGGCGCCAAGTGCCGCAGTCATCAGACCGACGCTGTTGCGCCGACGTTTACCGCTGAACCACTCTGCAAGCAAAATCGCGCTATCGGGCCGACTGCGGCATGTGAGTTAGACCCAATCAATCCGACACGGCGGGAAATAGAACAATGCCGAATATCGAGGCATCGAAACCGTCAAACAGTGCACCCATGGCAGCCGAGATAAGACGGCTCGATTCGCTCTTTCGTTCATCATCGATAACTCTTGGAAGATGCCAACATTGTATTAACGGCAACCAGGCGTGGGAATCGTACGATTCCCACATCCAGTTAGCGTTTCGTGCTTCAGAATGGTTGGCCAGCGCTGGCCTTCCCGCAGGTGCCACTGATCGGCTACGCTTTTCAGGCGCGGAAATTTTTTTCTGGAGTTTGGAAACATGGTCAAGGTCGACAAATTAAGGGCGGCAATTCAAATTGCGGCGATTTTCTGTTTGACTTCATGTGCTCCGGCTGCCATCGATGACGGGCACGTTGAGGTGACTGATTTTAACGATCAGAGTGATCGCAATGGCGGCAAAATTGTTTTTGGAATCTCCTGGGAGCCGGTTAGTTTCAACCCTCTGCGCGCTCTCGATTCTGCCTCTTACTACGCTCAGACACTCGTGTACGAAGGACTGCTGAGGTACGACAAGAATCTTCAAATAGTTCCGGCACTGGCTGCCAGTTACGAAGTCTCCGCCGATGGCAGAACATATCGTTTCAAACTGCGACCAGAGGCAAAATTTTCGGATGGCAAAAGTGTGACGATTGCCGATATTCAAGCATCTTTCAAAGCGGCCGCTTCTGACGCGTCGCCATTCAAAACCGATTATAAGTGCATCGAGAAAATCGATTACGACGAGGCAAAAGGCGAAGTCTCTCTGCATCTGGCTTACGCGAGTGCGCCGCTTTTGTCTCGCATTGTCGAAATGCGAATTCTGCCCGCGCGAATTTGGAATTTGCCCGATCATGGAATCGCCACTCTCAGTCGAAATCCCGTTGCCAGTGGACCGTTTCGGCTTGTGCGCTGGGAGTCTGGTTTGGAATTGGTATTCGAACCGAATCCATTTTATTGGGGTGAGAAACCGAAAATGAGTGAATTAGTCTGGCGCGTGGTGCCTGATAAAACGCTCCTGGGAATTTCGCTGAACCGGGGTGAGTTAGACGTGGCCGCTGTCGATCCTCTAAACAGCAGCGCAACACTCGTGCCGAATAATCGAAATCAAATAGTTGTAGACGCTTTCAACGGCACGCGTACTGTCTATCTGGGCTTTAATACCAAACGCCAACCGTTCAGCGATAAAGCTGTACGGCAAGCGGTTTGCCAGGGGATAGATCGGGCGGAAATAGCCAAAGTGCTATTTGGTGGATATGCAGAGGTGCCACTAGCGGACATATCTCCGGGAAGCTGGTACTACAACGCGAAAGTTAAGAGCTGGCCGTTCGATCCAACTCTCGCCAGGCAGTCGCTGACTAATGCCGGTTACGTTCTGACAAACCGCGGGTGGTGCCATCAATCCGAACATGCTCAATATGGTGTCAGCGAAGAGGGCCAACCTCTGTCTTTCAGAATCCTTACTGTGAAAGACTTTCAGGATGTCGCTCAGGTCATTTCCGACGATTTGTATCAGATCAAAATACCGACTGAAGTGCAGGTGCTTGAATATACGACGCTACGATCGAAATATCTCAAAAGCGGAGACTTTGATGTTTTTCTCTGGAGCAGATCTTCTGGCCCCGATCCCGAATGCTCGCTAATCTGGGGCACTAAGGGTCCGCTGAACTTCGTCAGTTTTAGCGATCCAGCAGTTGATGATCTGATCGAGCAAGGCCGCCGGGCGACTGCAAAGCAAGCCAGGCGCAGGATCTACGGAAAAATACAGGAAATTTTGGCGGAGCAACTGCCATGGGTGTTTCTGGTTCAACCCAAACTGCTGGTAGCCCACAAAACTTCCATAGAAAACATCAAACAGGCCAGTCAACAAGTGACAGGCCTGCCCTGGGACAACCCACTTTTCAACGCTCCCAGATGGGAGCGTCGAAACCGACAGTAAATAAGCCTGCCCTTGCGGGCTCGACTTACTTGCTGGTGGTCGTGGTTGTTGTCGTGGTAACGGTGATGCCTTGAATGTTGGCGGTTGGGCAAATCGGTGTGTTACCGAGATGCTCTCTGTACCAACGGAGAGCTTCCGCCATCTTGTGGATAGCATGTCTTCTCGCGGATGGAACAGACCAGCCTGGTGGCTTCAAGTGGAAATAGCGACCTTCGTCACCGCATGCCTGTGCAAAAGCAGGCGTTGAAACCATCGACATCGCTGCAAGGACAAGAATTGCTTGTCTCATTTAATCGTCCTCTCCTTTCTGAGGTTCGGTGTCCAAGACCTCGAACTATTTAAATAACCTGGTCGTAGACTCGCCCTGAAAGTTCCTCATCTTAGATAAGAAACCTTGGTAATTGTACTATTCCACGCTTCGCATTAAAAATGTCAAGACTGAAACGTAAAGTGTCGAAGCCCGTCAGCAGGCGCTGCTGCCGAGTTCAGGGCTG
>CAJCHQ010000179.1 GCA_903970295.1 Bryobacterales bacterium | reverse complement strand
GACTGGCTTCTTGCCACAGAGATGAAAGCTGGTGAGCTTAATCAGAGGCTTGGACATTTTGACTTTGACTCCGTTTATTTCTTTGGTGTATTCAGATATAGCCAGTCTGCCAGTAACCACCACCTCGCGACCTGAAGTGATTGTATCGAGCACCCGTTCACCCAAGCCGTTGGCGACCGCTGTCAACTACAGCCAATCAAAACGGTAGTCGAATCAAATTTACGGTGACGCATCCATTCCACCCTTTAGCGGGGCAGCAATTTGAGCTGTATTCTGCTGCACAGAACTGCGGTGAAGAGCGTGTCTACTATTTAGATGGTGTCGGTGAGCTGGTTTCGATTCCAGCGCAGTGGACCGATGCCGTGCCGGCAGATCCGTTCACTGTAGTCGCTGCTGGACGTTCAGCGCTGCGTGTTGCCGAGTTACTGCGGCTAGTCAAATCCGTGAAAGATTGGAAGGAAAAGTCGACAGAAGTGTAAAGGAGATTTCGCCGCCGGTGTCAAATTATTTTTGCCGCTCCAGCATTTCACCGCGCTCTCTCGAATACATGATAAATATGGCACTATGCGGCTCTACGTTTACACAATTGCCGGATAGCAAGCATTGACTTTGTACGACATGCGGCGTAATAATATTTACGCGGTTTCCGGAGGTTAACTGGTGGCGAAGAAACAAAAAAGTGATCCGAAGCTTGAGTCTCTCAAAAAGCTGAGCACGCTAAACTCGCGTGCTGACAAGGTTGTGGATGAGCTATTTCAATCACACGACTTCTTCGATCCACGAGATCTGATACAGGTCAAATACGAGATGTTGCGCAGAGTCAAAGAAGATAATTGGTCAATCACTAATGCTGCCGCGGCATTCGGATTCTCTCGACCTTCATTCTACGAAGCGCAGTCCGAATTCGAGCACGCAGGACTGGCCGGTTTCATTCCGGAGAAACGGGGACCACGCGAAGCTCACAAGCTGTCGGGAGAAGTAGTTAAGTTCATTGAGGAATGCAAGAGTCAAGACGCGACCCTGAAAACACCAGATGTGGTGCGACTAGTGAAAAAAAAGTTTGGCATTGATGTGCATAGGCGTAGTCTTGAACGAGCATTGTCTCGCTCGAAAAAAAAACCTCAGAAATAGACGTTGCAGTGAGGGTCTCAGGGAAGGAGCACGTGCAGGAATACGAAGAACTTCGACGTCGAATAATCGCAGGAAAAGTTGCCAGATCCTCTGGACTGTCCCTCCTCATATCTCGTGGTATGGCCGCCTGGTTACAGCTGGTCAGTATTACACCGTCGCTGCCTCAATTCGCGCCGGCTAAGGAACCCGTGTCAGTATTGCCGGACTTGCACACGGGAATCACAGACGAAATGGTCAGTGTAATCGCGAACATGATTCTACAAACAACATTGGAGGTGGCTCATGCCGTTTGAGACCGCACAACAGAAGGTAACAGCATCCCATCTGAAGCGCAAAGCATATTTGTACGTTAGGCAATCAACACTCCGGCAGGTGGTGGAGAATACCGAGAGCACCAAGCGTCAGTATGCCCTCCGTGATAAAGCGGTAGCACTTGGTTGGCCAGCGAATAGCATAGTCGTTGTGGACAATGATCTCGGACAATCAGGCGCACAGGCTGTTGACCGAGAAGGCTTTCAGCAATTGGTGGCGGACGTGAGCCTCGGTAAAGCCGGCATTGTGCTGAGCCTTGAGGTCTCTCGCCTGGCTCGAAACTCATCAGACTGGCACCGCTTGCTTGAGCTTTGCGCGTTGTCCGATACTTTGATTGCCGACGAGGATGGCGTCTACAATCCGGCGCAGATCAATGATCGTCTGCTCTTAGGCATGAAGGGCACCATGAGCGAACTCGAATTACACGTGCTCAAAGCTCGATTACATGGTGGCATAATTAACAAAGCAAGGCGCGGCGAGCTCAGGGTCGAGCTGCCTATTGGATTTGTCTACACCGAGCATGACGAGGTGCAACTCGATCCTGATCAACAAATTCAGCAAACGATCAGGCTTTTCTTTGATACCTTCGCTCGGACAGGGACTGCCTTCTCTACATGCAGGGAATTACGCAGGAAGAAGATTCAGTTCCCCCGCAACATAATAAGGGGTCCGCACCGTGGAGAAGTGGTTTGGGATGAATTGACGTACGGCAAAGCTCTGCAGATTCTGCATAATCCACGTTATGCGGGAGTCTACTGTTACGGAAAAGTACATACACGCAAGAGACCAGACGGAACAACCGTTTCGAAGCAGGTCCCACGCGACCAATGGGTGGCATTCATTCCGAACGCACATCCTGGATACATTTCCCTGGAGCAATTCGAAGAGAACGAGCGCCGTTTGCAAGAAGGCTCGCAAGCGCATGGACTGGATCGCAGAAAAAGTCCACCCCGAGAAGGACCAGCACTCATTCAAGGACTCATATTGTGCGGACTCTGCGGCAAAAGAATGACAGTTCGCTATTACTCACGTGGAGGAAAACTGTATCCGGAATACCAATGCATACGAGCAAAAGTAAACGAGTGCCTGCCCAAACCGTGTCAGTCAATTCCAGGGGCTGCTATAGATGAGTGTATATCTGAACTACTTGTCGAGACAGTGTCACCACTAGCGGTGCAGGTAGCGCTCTCTGTTCAAGATGAACTTCAGTCCCGTCTCCATGAAGCTGATGAGATCCGAAAGAAGCATGTCGAAAGAATGAGATACGAAGCTGAACTTGCTCGTCGACGATATCTTAAGGTAGATCCCGATAACCGTTTGGTTGCTGCATCGCTGGAAGCTGACTGGAATGAGAAACTGCGCGGACTCACTGAGCTACAAAAACAATATGAAAAGGAATCCAAAGCAGATCAACTAGCACTCTCTCAACAGCAACGAGACCAGATCCTTGCACTGCCATCTGATTTTCCGAAACTCTGGAACTCTCTGGATGCCATCGACCGTGAACGCAAGCGGCTCTTGCGACTGATCGTCGAAGATGTAACTCTAAAGAGAGGAAGTGATATCCAAGTACACGTGCGATTTAAGGGCGGAGCAGTCAAATCAATTTCGCTACCGCTACCAGTAAAGAATTGGCAGTTGCGTCAAACATCACCTGAAGCGATCGCAGAATTCGATCGATTGCTCGAAGAGCATACCTATCCAGAAATTGCTGCGATACTTAACGAGAAAGGCTTCCGCAGCGGTGAAGGCAAGTTTTTCGACCCTGTCACTCTCAAGCAATTGAAGTGCGTATACAAGCTGAAATCCAGGTATGATCGAATGCGAGAACGCGGATTCATAACTGCACACGAAATTGGCAGCTTGTTAGACGTACCGCTGTATAGAGTCCACGAACTTCGCAAGGCAGGTCATCTTATAGGCTATCCCGTGAGTTGCAGACGAGAGGTCCTATTCTTGCCTCCCGATCAAAAAACTAGAAAGGCGATTTCGCGGCTTCCATACAAGCCCATCAAGAGTCTCCGAAAAAGAATTCCCTGATCGTTTTAATGAGGTGCAGTATGAAATCTAATCTTTCCAGGCATCGACGTTGATGAACATCGTTTTCTCTTCATCCTTATTCGCGGAAAATTCTTTGACAGCGATGGCGAATTTTACGACCTTGTTGTCCGAATATTCCTTGATGAT
>CAJCHQ010000178.1 GCA_903970295.1 Bryobacterales bacterium | reverse complement strand
GCCAGTTTTAGGCATCAAAATCAATTCGTCAGCAGTGAATTCCGGAGACTTTTTGGGGGTTCTGAGCCCGAGTACTTTTGGACTGTTGACATTACTTTCGGGCTGAGGTGCGGCGCTGGCAGATAGAGTAATCGAGGAACTTAGCAACAAACCGACCGCGGTAACTGCTGCCAGAAGCGAGTTACTCGCAAAGTCCGAAAAAATATTAGTGGCGCGCCGGGCGATTTTCATGATCTAGGTTGCTCCTTTGGGCTACGTACGTCGCTAATTTATGGGTTTTATGGGGATGCGATCGAGAGGCGAATTTTATCGGACGTTCGGTGAATTCATTAGATTGTCGGCAATAGTAAGCAGACTCTTTAGCCGCGGGCCTTTATGGGGTTCCGAACTCGGAACGTGAGTGATGCCAAGAGTTAAATCCTGATGGATCTCTTATTTGTTTGATCGTATTAAGCGAATTGTAGAGAACGAAAAGTCAAACTGCAAGTGCATGGTCAAAGCGACCTACCGATAATTTCTTTCCTCCCAACCATTCTCTAGAGATGTGCCACGGTCAATGTCGATAATATCGTCTAACCGAAAAAATTTTATTGACCTTTTTGTGCACCGTAAGCGGTGGCAGTGGCGCTGAGCCTCACTGTATTTTGGTTATCACGCGAAGCGACGTTCATAGTTTCCACAACTTGGAGAGCACCGGGAAGCTGATCTGGCTTCTGCATCTGTATTTTTTGATTGGCATAAATTATGGATGACGGAACGAAAACGTCGGGTGTTGTCAGCCGAATCGGTGCAACAGTGTCACTTACAGCTGCTGGTAAGGACGACAATTTGAAATCTAGGTCGTTGTCCGGTTGAGGCAGTCTGGCATTGATATTGCCGAAGTAAAGATTGCTTCCTTTCTGAATGTACTTATGATCCAGGTCATATTCCTTGAGAGATGGGATTACCTGCAGATTTTCTACGTTCGATTCGACGCCTTTGATGTTTCCAATACTGACACTTGTCAGCTCCGGAAAATATGATTCGAACCAGGGCAGTTGAACATGTTTTCCAGTCGGTGCTTGTTTGATTCGCGCCAAAATTGCATTGTGCAAATCGGTGATTGTCACTAAAATCAGGTTCTTGCGTTCGGCTTCGACTAGTCTGACATTCTCCCGAGACTCATCGAGCAACTGTGCAGACAGCGTCTTATAAAGTTGATTCATCGGCTGCTGGGCTTTATCGTCGTTCATGCGAGAAATGTAGACAAGTTCACGGCATCGCTCGACTGTGTTGTTCATCTGCCCAATGTAATTGCGATCGTTCATTGGTTTCGCCAGATCGAGAGCCAACTCATCCGCTATCGTCTGTCCTTTTTTCTGCTGCGACATGAGCATGTAGAAGGCGAAAGCGACAACGCAGCAGAAAAACGCAATCCCGATACAGAGGGCCGTCATAGTCAGCATATTGCCGCTTTGTTTTCGGCGATTGCTTGCCACTCGGTTTGGGCTGATGGGCATTTTGTGCAAGCCTGTTTGACTTAGTAAAAACGGTCTGTCTAATTATCGGATAAAATTAGGCATTAATTCTAACCTATGACATCTGTTGGGTAGCCGACTTGCCGCTGATCAATAAAATACATGGCGTCATTGTTTTGCTGTTGCTATGCCTTATGCAGTTGCCTGCGTTTGCCCAGGGTAATACTGGCTCGGGCGATTTCACGCTGGGGGACAGTACTTTAAATGAACGGTATGACTGGGTCATCACTATCAATGTAAAGATTCAAAAAGACTATCTGAATTACAAGACGTCCAGTCTCACTCCAATGACCAAGCTATCAGTCGCCTATCGCGAAACGCCCAGGCTCAAGCAGAATGCCAATCGCAACACTGATGTCGTGCAGTTCGAAGAGCTTTGGTACCACGATTGCTCCGCGATCGGTTGCAGGCGATACTGTCCGCTCGGGCTGACACCCGGCGAGCAAGGTATTATCCGTGTGATTCCCTCTGATGACGCCTCGCGGTCATCCTGCGCGATCGCCAACGCCATTACGCGGTTGCTTCTAGATGTTGGCTTGTTGCGATGTTCTTTGACAGCAGTATTTGTACCGCTGGATGCAGTAGACGCAGTGATTTCTGATTTCGCTAAATTCAACTTTCAGTATCTGACGCCATCACCGGAAAAAGCAGTGCAATCATCGATGATGCTTTTCCTTTCTTCTGATCCGCCGAAAGTCAAACGATATCTATATTACATGGGCCCATGAATACATAGCCCGTAAAACCTATCGTCTGGGCAATTCACGCTTACGCATGCGGATGCTCTTCGGTGTCACTTCCACTAATTCATCAGAACTGATGTATTCGAGGCAGCGCTCCAGAGGCATGTCCATCGGTGTTTGCAGTGCCACCAATACTTCGCTTCCAGCCGACCGCATATTGGTCAACTTCTTGGTTTTGCAGACGTTGATGTCCATGTCTTGAGCGCGGCTGTTTTCACCGACGATCATTCCTGCATACACGCGGGTGCCCGGTGTGATCACGAACATGCCACGGTCTTCAGCTGCTTGAATGGCGTAGGCCGTAGCCACGCCTTCTTCCCAGGCGACGAGAACGCCGTTGCGTTGTCCGGCGATATCACCGCACCACGGGCGGTATTCAACGAAAGCGTGATTCATGACGCCGTTGCCTTTGGTCAATCTCAAGAATTCGCTGCGGAAGCCGATCAATCCCCGAGTGGGGATGACAAATTCGAGCAGGGCTTGATTGTGGTCGACATGCATGTTTTGCAATTCGGCTTTGCGCGGTCCGAGCTCGTTCATAACCGCTCCGGTGAAATCATCGGGCACGTCGATAAACAAGCGTTCGAATGGTTCGCACTCTTTGCCGTCGATTTCTTTGATGATTACTTCCGGACGCGATACTTGAAATTCGTAACCTTCGCGCCGCATCGTTTCGATCAAAATGCCGAGGTGCAACTCACCGCGACCGCTGACAATGAATGTGTCTGTGTTGTCGGTTTCGTCGACGCGCAAGCTGACATTCGTTTCCAACTCGTGGAATAGCCGGCTGCGGATCTGCCGCGTCGTCACGTATTTGCCTTCTTGTCCGGCAAAAGGGCTGTCGTTGACGAGGAAAGCCATCTTCATAGTCGGTTCATCGACTTTGATGCGCGGCAAAGCGAGCGGCTCCTCGGGATTGCAGGCGGTGTCTCCGACATTGGCATGGGCAAAACCCGCGAAAGCGATAATCTGTCCAGCTTGCGCTTCCGCTACTTCCACCCGCTTCAAACCATGGAAAGTAAATAGCTTAGAAATTTTGCCTTTCACCATCGTACCGTCTTCTTTGATCAAGCCGATTTGCTCGCCGTCACGGATCTTGCCGTTGTAGATGCGGCCGATGCCTATTCGGCCTAGATAATCGCTGTAGTCGAGAATGCTCACCTGCATTTGCAGCGCAGCATTAGGACTGCCTTTGGCAGCAGGGCAGTGGTCCAGAATCAAATCCAGCAATGGCCGCAAATCTGTGCCTTCTTCTTCAACTGTGCGCTTGGCTATGCCTTTGACGCCTGAAGCAAAAATGTATGGAAAATCGAGTTGCTTTTCGTCGGCACCAAGTTCGACGAAAAGATCGAAAACCTGATCGACAGCGACGTGCGGATCGATATTCGGTCTATCGATTTTATTGATCACGACGATCGGGCGCAATCCGCGCTCGAGAGCTTTTCTCAAAACAAAGCGAGTTTGCGGCATTGGTCCTTCGCCGGCGTCGACCACGAGCAAGCAGCCGTCGACCATGCCGAGAATGCGTTCGACTTCCCCGCCGAAATCAGCGTGCCCTGGAGTGTCGACGATGTTAATCAAAAAGCCTTTGTAGGTTACGGCCGTATTTTTGGAAAGAATGGTGATGCCCCGTTCGCGTTCCAGGTCATTCGAATCCATGACGCATTCGACGAGTTCTTGATTCTCGCGGAAAACCCCGGTCTGTCGAAGAAACTGGTCGACGAGGGTGGTTTTGCCATGGTCGACGTGAGCAATGATGGCGATATTGCGAATATGCTCGAGATCACTAATCTCGGCTTCCTCGGGCGGCAACGACTCTTCCGGCGCAAGACTGTTGATGCGTTGGATGTCTGATTCGTTGATTCCGCTGCCTTGATTCATGATTACCGCGCTCATTGATTTTACCTTTTATATGTTATGGCATTTTTGCCGGTGTCTGCTTGCCGTTTAAGGCTCAAGCAGGCTATTTCACTTGTGTTTGTTCGCTTTGGTTGGTGTATCCTTGATGTCGAAACCCTTACAATTCAATCTTTTTCAGACCCGCAGCGGTTTTAGTGAGTAGATGGCATTCGGAACTGTTCTTAGAAGTCATGCCGGTGGCTATTTAGTCTTCCAGAGTGAACAGAACACCGTTTACTTGTGTACTGCGCGTGGTCGAATCAAGAAGGAAGGGCTCTCTATTCTCACCGGGGATGAGGTGGAGTTAGACGAGATCAACCCTGACCTCAAAACTGCGGTGATAGCGGCCCGGAAGGACCGGCAAAATCTCCTCAGCCGTCCGCCGGTAGCGAACGTGGATCAAGCAATCATTGTACAGGCAGTCCATCAGCCCGAATGGAGTGGTTTGGTCAGCGATCGGTACGTGGTGCATTTCCAGCTAGAACTGCCTGGGGCCCAGCCTGTACTATGCTTCAACAAGTGCGATTTAGCCAGTTCGGCCCGCATAACCGCTTTAAGAAGTATTTATGAACCGCTTGGATACTTCGTCACATTTGTCTCTGCCAAGACTGGAGTCGGCATGGATGACCTGGTCAAAAAGATGAGCGGTAAGATCTCGGTAATGGCGGGCCCGTCCGGGGTCGGCAAATCCAGCCTGCTCAATTCTCTGGTCCCGGAGCTAAAGTTGAAGACTGGCAGGATGGAAAATGAGTTTGGCGTCGGTCGCCATACCACAACCTCCAGCGAACTGTATAACATCGGCCCGATCGAGAAATATTTTGGCGTCGGCTCGGGCAAAGGCTCATGGGTAGCCGATACTCCCGGTTTCAACATCCTCGAATTGCGCCATCCCGAACCTTCAATGGTGGTCTGGCAATTTCCCGAAATTCTCGAACTGGCACACGATTGCAAATTTCTTAACTGCCTGCATTTGGTCGAACAAGGCTGCAATGTTTTACAGAATATCGCCAAAATCTCCCCTGAGCGATTCGAAAGCTATTGTGCCATCGTCGCCGATGCCCAGGCTGAATACAAATTTCGCAAGGATTCGTCCCAAAAGACTGAAACCAACGTCAAGTCTGTCGGCGGTGGTGGCAAGGCCAAACAAGTGCCTAAATTGAGCGGAAAATATAGGATGGTTTCTCGCCGGAGCGAGAGGCAGAAAATCGATATCGACGATGATGATGAGGAAGATGAAAATGATCAATGAGCAGGCACTGAATCCGGTGCAAGGAAGTTTAAATGACTGAGAATTTCGCCTTCCCTCGTGGCTTCGTCTGGGGCGCAGCCAGTGCCGCCTATCAAGTCGAAGGCGCCTGGAATGAGGATGGGAAGGGTGCCTCGATCTGGGATACTTTTTCGCACACGCCAGGCAAGATCGTCACTGGCGAAAATGGTGACGTTGCTTGCGATCATTATCATCGATTTGCCGACGATGTGCAGTTGGCCAAGCAGATGAACATAAAGGCTTATCGCTTCTCGCTCTCCTGGTCGCGCCTGTTTCCGCAGGGGCATGGGGCAGTCAATGAAGCAGGGCTCGACTTCTATGACCGATTGATTGACACCATGCTGGCTCAGCGTATCGAGCCCTATGTCACCCTCTACCACTGGGACTTGCCCCAGGCTTTGCAGGATAAAGGTGGCTGGGCTAATCGCGATACCGCTGGCTACTTCGCCGATTACACGGCAGCTGTCGTGCATAGACTCGGCGATCGAGTGAAAAGATGGGTGACGATCAATGAGCCCTGGGTGGCGACCATGCAGGGTCACGTCAAAGGCAACCATGCGCCGGGTTTGACAGACATGAAATTAGGACTGGCTGTCGGGCACCATTTATTGGTCGGTCATGGTCTTTCGATGCAAGCCATACGCTCAATCGATTCTAATGCTGATCTCGGCATCGCTTTGAGTCTCAGCCCGCCTGCTCCCGAGTCTGACAGCGAAGCCGATCTGGCCGAGTCCGAAAAAATTTGGCAGGTCAATAACGCCTGGTTTTTAGATCCGATTTTCAACGGTTGCTATCCGCCGCTGCTGTATAAAATGTACGGCGAAAACGCGGTGCCTGTTAAGCCAAACGATTTTGCTCTAATCAGTCAGAGCCTCGATTTCCTCGGCGTCAACTATTATTTCCGCAACACGCGCAATGCTGCCGGTCGAGTTTTAAGGGTGCCAGGCTCTGAATATACAGACATGGGGTGGGAAATTCATCCGCAATCACTGCGCACCTTGCTCGTTAAAATCCACAATGACTACCGCTTACCGCCAATTTTTATAGCCGAAAACGGCTGTGCCCTGCCGGATCAATTGACGCCGGAGGGTCATGTGCATGATACCAAACGGATCAAATTCATCCACGATCATCTTGTCGAATTGCGCAATGCTATGCGCGATGGTGTGGTCGTGAAGGGATATTTCGTCTGGAGCCTGACAGACAATTTCGAATGGGCTTTCGGAACCTCAAAGCGATTCGGCCTGGTTTACGTAGACTTCCAAAATTTGAAGCGTTACATCAAAGATAGTGGCTACTGGTACGCAAAAGTGATTCAGCGCAATGAAGTCCACAGGTAGTTTCTGCCGGCCAACTTTGCTAACGATAGCGGCTGGCATGGGTTGATATCACTCGTAGTGCGGGTAAATAAGTCTCCGAGTGCAGTCACCATAAGTGGTGCCGGATGTTTTTACGAACTTTGGCAAATTCAAGATCAGCAACCGATCTGTCGCAGCAAAGCAAGTCATGGGAAACGCGTGTCAAGTGGTGTTCGTTGCTGTTTGGGTTTCTCGGCCCGGTGGAATGAAGCGTTCAGCAGCCAAGGAAGAACAAGCCTCGAACTGCTTATCTGGAACAACGGACCCTCTCAGTGGTCTGTCTTCAGGCGAATTGTTAGATATTGTCAGTCGGAGGTCCATCCAATGAGCGAGAAAAAGGGTAACTGGACTGTTGTAGCTCTTGTATCCAGCCTTTTTTGCCTGGGTGGTGGCGTGTTTTTTGGCATTGGTCTCGATTGCCCGCACTCTAACTCCACCGATCAACGTTCGCAAGATTCGCTGCAGAGCTTATTTCCAGCTGGCACTCATGACACGGTCGTCTTTCAGTACAGCCACCGTTAAACTATGACCGGCGGTTAGCCACATATCGCGCCTGCTGATTTCGGGAACGGAATCCTCATTTCGCCGTCCAACAGCCGAAGACCGTTAGTCAGCTGAACTTTTGGACGATGTTAGCCAGAGCGCTCAAGTACTTATTAATATCAATTGCCGCCGCTTTCTTTGCTGTGACTCAAACCCTGGCGGCTGATTCCAGTTGGCAGAACCAGCAGAATCAGGCGAACCAAGCTGCGGTCAACTCGACTAGCAACGCATCCGTCCCTCAGGGAGATATCAGCCCGGCGCAGTCCGGACCAGGCGCTGTCGGTCTGTTCACACCCAGCAGCCCCGGCAACGCCGCTGCCTACAATGCTCAGCTGCACGGCGGTCTCGAGGGTGCGCCTATAGTCGACGGAACGGGTTCGAATATGGTCGTTAAGGTGCCATATGCCACGTCTTCGGGTGAGGCGGCGTACAAGCAGATCACGACAGGAGACAACGCAGCCGCCGTTTCCGGTTCGAGTGCCAGCATTGACTCCAGTGCAGGCGCCTTCAGTGCCAGTCGTTTTTTTAACACTCCAGCATCTGCCAGCTTAGGAAGCGCGCCTGAATTTGCTGGTTCAGCTGAGCGCCCGCCGGCTCCGAATGGCGGGCGCGCATTTTCGAAACGGGCCCCAGTCGGAGTCGCCCAGAAACAACTGCCCGCTCCTCCTCGACTGCCCGTCGGCGCCAATTATCGTGCCACTCAGCACAGATCGTATGCGCCTGCGCCTGCAGCACACAGGCATATCCCGCAGCCTCTCAAATCCTCTGGCTTCATTCAATATGCTGATGGTCAGACCGTTCGCTTCGGCGTCGGAGACAGTGGACATCCGTGATCCGGGCTTTTGCGTAAGGTTCACTCCTGCAGACAAGTTCTCTGTCCCTGACTTTACACGCAGCTTGAGCCCTGGAGTGCCATTTGCAAATCTCTTCTTTCAGCGTCTGGGCAGAATCCGCTAAATTCGCACTCGTTTCCAATTGCCGCGGATGAATAAGATGAGAGTTCCCAATGTCACCACAGCCGACGATATTGTCGGGCTGAGCCAGCAGCCGATCGCATCGAGGTGCATGCCGACCACGAAGAGATAAGCCAGAGGCAGCCTGATCAAGACCAGGCAGATCAACGAGAGAATCATCGGCGCTCGCGTGTAACCGGCGCCTTGCATAGCACCAAACAAAACGAACCACGTACCAAAACAAACTTCCCCGAGCGATGTGATTTGGAAATATTGGGTTGTGTATCGAATCACAGCCGGGTCGGCGCTCATGAATTGGGCGATTTTCTCGGCTTGGGCAAAAAAGACGAAGCCGAAAATGATGCCGATCAAAATGCCTAGCCGCGTGATCCGCCAGGCTGATTTTGTCGCACGTTCCGGCTGTTTGGCACCAAGGTTTTGACCGATGATTGTTGCCGCCGCTAAATTGAGCGCGAAGACGGGCATGACGACGCAAGTTTCCTCGACTCTGATGCCGATGCCCCAGGCTGCCTGACAGGCGGTGGGGTTGAGCGTTCTGGTGAAAATCAAAAAGAGCACGAAATTGCCGATCACCCAAGCTGCGTCTTGAACTGACGCGGGCAAGCCAATCGAAAGCAAAAGTTTAACCCAGGTCAGCACCGAATCTGGTGTCACTTGGGAAAGTTCCAAGGCCGGCGCGATCGGCGTTCTTTTCAAAAGCAACCATGAGGCGACCATGCCAACTAGGCTGGCAATCAGCCAGGATGAACCGATGGCAACGACGCCGAAGTGAAATGGCCAGATGCAGAAAGTCAATTCGCTGCTAATTATCAAGATGGTCGTCAACCCACCAATGAGAAGCGGGGATTTGGCGTCGCCCATCGAGCGAAAAACAGAATTACCGACCCAAGTAAATGTTGTCGGTAACATCGATAAGGAAAAAAGTGTCATGAACTCGCATCCCATATGCTCGACATCTTTGTTGGCGCCCAGTGCATGCAACAGTGGAGCGGAACACAAAAGCCCGGCGAGAGCCGAGAGTGCACCGAAAGCAAAAGCAATGACAAATGAGTGTCTGGCTGCCTCGATTGCCTCTTTGACGTTGCGGCAGCCCCAGTAGCGGCTCATTACAGCTGTTGTGCCAGTCGACAGAGCGACTGCTGAAACAATCATGAAGTAGCCGACCTGACCGGTCAAACCAATTGCCGCTTGCGCCGTAGAGCTGATTTTTCCAGCCACCCATGTATCGCAAAATGCCGCCAGGGAGATCAAAACCATGTTCAAGAACAAGGGCCACACCATGTGCCAGATCGCTGCCCATTGTGACCCGGTCGTCAGCACATTGACGTACGAGATCTTGGATTCTTGTTCGACTTCCAGGAGCACTGTATATCCTGCGCGAAACGGAGGTGGTGTTGCCAACAACAACGATATCGCCGGTTGCAGATAACTACAATCAAACAATCACTAGTAAAATCTCATGTTCCCATGAATTAGGCCTCTTCGTGCACTGTCAAGAGAAGTTCACAGGTAGTCGCCTCGATTCTAGTTTCTTGCTCGGGCAGAGAATCCCGAATAGCAATAAGATGTATACAGCGAGGGAAGAATGTCGGAAAGCCGTCGAGTTGATACTGCCCCCGGTGGCAACAGAATTAAAATTTCTGCTGGCTTGATCGTTCTGGTCGTCTGTAGCCTGCTTGGATTCATCTTTTACGGGCTTTTCGACAAATCGGTTTTTCCGGCTGCGTCGATCGATTTCAAACTCAACAAGGCCGACGCCGCCAAAAAAGCGACTGAGATGGCTAAGACTGTTGGTTATGATACTCAGGGAAATCTCGAATCCGTAACCTTTTCTTTCGACGACGACGCCAAAACAGTGCTTGAGTTCAAGCTGGGCATCGATCAGGCCAACAAGCTGATGAAAGAGGAAATTCCGGTCTGGTCGTGGCGCACTCGCTTTTGCAGACCCCTGGCTAACGAGCAGTTGGTCGTTTGGTGGACGACGCACGGGCAGCTTTCCGGTTTCGATCACACAATCGATAACGATAAAAGGCTGCCCAATTTGCCAATCGGGGACGCACGTCAACTGGCCAAAGATTTTGTGGAAAAGACCGCAAACGTCAGTTTGACTGGTTATGAGCTGACTGAAGAAGGTTCTGAAACCAAGCCGCATCGTATCGATCACCACTTCGTCTGGCGCAAGCTCGGGTATCCGGAGTCTGACCTGAAAGCGCAAGTAGAGGTGGCGGGAAATCTGGTGCGTGAATTTAGATATTTCCTGGCGCCTCGGGACAATTGGACACGCGAATACAAGAAGATTCGCGA
>CAJCHQ010000177.1 GCA_903970295.1 Bryobacterales bacterium | reverse complement strand
GCGTGCCGGGCCTGGGCAAGTTTTACGAGGATGAAGAATTCACGATACCGGCGAAGCAGCATCTTAAAACACTGACCGGATACATACCGAAGGTTTGGGAAACTGACGCGAAGTTTTTAAAGCGGGTGGCCAAGCCTGATTCAACTGAAGTTACTGGTAAGGTGGTGCGGGCACCAAAAAAATCTGCACCGGCAAAGATCGAGAGTGACGACGAATAAACCTGCCCGGCAACTGATGTCCTGCCCCATCTCGCAGCCAAGCAGATCAAATGCGGGCTCCGGCTATCAATGTATTAGTCGAGATCAAACCAACATCGTGCAGCAACTGAGCTTGAGCGACGTTAAAATCAACAATCGCCTGAGCCTTATTTATGCCCGCCTGAGTCAGATCTCTTTGCGCGTTGAGGACATCGAGGTTGAGGCCAATCCCTGCTTCCATCCTTTTCTTCGCGATCCGAAGCTCCTCTTCGGCGGCAGCGATCTGAGCACTGGCTTTTTCAATTCTGCTGTCAGCAGCGAGACTCTGATCGTAAGCTGTGCGCACTTGTTCGAAAACGCTCTGAAAACTCTGCTTGGCCTGTACAGTTGCCTGACGAGCCTGCCAACGCGCTTGCTGAATGTTGGCCAAATCGGTTGTGCCCAAACTTCCGAGGGCCCAATTGACCGAAAAATTGAGCACAAAAATGCTGCTCAAACTGCTAAGAGTTGTGCCACTACTGCTTGATCCGGCTGTGCCAGTGCCATTAGCCCCGATACCATAAACTGAACCACCGAGAGCCACCTTGGGCTGCAGTGGTGCACCGGCGACAACGATGGCACGTTTAGCGGCCAGCCGCAATTCTTCATACTGTTTCAGTTCAGGTCTGTTGTCGACGGCAATCAAAAGAAGCTGGGCAATTGGTATACGACGCGGGATTACTCTCCTCTTTTTGAGTGAGCCTTCTGCAGAAGTAAGATCTTGCGCATAACTGGAATTAATCGTAGTCGTGAGCTGTATCGCTGATTGCCTTCTCGTGCTTTGCTGAGCGACCAGATTCTGCTGATCGCTGGCCAGTTGTGATTGTGATTGCAGCACATCGAGACCAGTTGCCGTACCAGCTTTTTCTTGAGACGAGTTCAAACGCACCTGCTCGGTCGAAATCTCAACCGCGCGATTGCGAATTTCGAGCAAGGCTTCGTTCAAAACCAGGTCGTAGTATCGTTTTGCAACATCGAGCAAAACGTCATTGACACTTACTTTCAGTTCGGCCCGAGCCGCTCTCAGTCGATGGCGTTGCTCCAGCGAGCCGAATAAGACTTTGCCGCCCTGGTAGGCGTTATAGGTGAAACCGGCAGTGAGGACTTGCGCAGCTGAAGGCAATTTGAAACTGCCGGAGCTTGAACTGCCAGATGCGCCAGAGCTACTGCCTAACAGTGCACTGGGGATGCTGCCATTTAATGCCACCAGATTATAGCCGGCTTTAAGATCGGGCAAAAATTTCGACAATGTTGACAGGTAGGTAAATTTTTGCACTTTCATGCCGTCAAAACTATTGGCGATGGCCAGATTTTGGCTCATCGCACCGTTAAGCGCATCTTCCAGCGCGATTCGTTCGGTAAATCCTGCGTCAAGAGAAAATGGATTAAGATTATTTTGCACAGAAATGAATGCTTGCAAAGGCGGTCGATTGATCGGCACCCAGGCATCGTCGGCTGAAGTGCCCAATTGCGCCGAGGCATCCGGAGGCAGCATCTCGACTGGTCGCACCGGTTCAATACCGATCGGCTGCAGTGATTGCGACTGCTGCACTTGCAAGATGTAGGCAGGCGGCTTACGATCGTCGGCATGCGGAACTTTTGTCTTGAGCCCATTCGTTTCTTTCGAGGTATCTCGTTCTTGATTGCCGACATCGATTGTTGCGCCTAAAGCCTGCAACCTGACGCCACCACCAATGATGCCGGTTAAAAGCGTGCTCACCAAAACCACCCTGGTAATTTGCAAGTGACTGCTTCTACTCATCGATTTCATGCTCCCAAACGTAGGTCGCGAAAGTAAACTCCCGCACCATCATCTTAAAAATTCGCATTCCGAGGCTTACTTGCCCACGTGAACTTCAGGCAGCACCGACATTCCTGGGGTCAAAGAACTTTCAAATCCCTTGATACTGTCGGCATCGAAAACTATTTTTACGGGAATGCGCTGAACAACTTTGGTGAAATTGCCGCTGGCATTGTCCGGAGGTAACATGCTGAATTGAGCACCAGATGCAGGAGACAGCGAGTCGACTTTGCCTTTGAACGATTTACCCGGCAAAGAGTCGATTTTGATTTCTACTTCTTGACCCGGGTGCATTCTGCCAACTTGAGTTTCTTTGAAGTTTGCCACAACCCATTTTTGATCCGAGACAACGCTCATCAGAGCCTGGCCTCGTTCAATCTGTTGTCCGACTTCAACTGTTTTGTGACCGATGGTGCCACTGATTGGAGCCGCTAAGTTTGTGTACGAAAGTTGTGTCAAAGCGTTGTCATATTCGGCTTCAGCCTGTTTCGCCGCCGCTTGCTGAACGTTCGCCGTCTTTTTGCTGGTTTCGGTTTGGGCGCGAGCAGCTGCCGCACTCTGAACACTGCCAAGCGCACGGACCGCAGTAGCTTGTGCATCGAGCAGTGATTGCTGCGCTTCTTTAACTTTCACTTGCGCCTGATCGAAAACAGCTTGCGCCGCTTCCAGATTGGCTTGCGCTACTTCTTTGTCTTGTTTAGCGGTATCGAAACTTTGCGTGGTAACTGCCCGATCTTTAACGAGAGAAGAGTAGCGATCGTAATCTAATGACGCCCGATTTAGTTCAGCCTGCCGCTGCTGAATTGTAGTCTTACTGAGCAACACGCCAAGTTTGGCGTCGTTGAGAGCTTCTCTAGCCTTGCTGACACCAGCGCGAGCACTGGCTATGGCCGAGGATGCCTGGAAATTTTGCGATTCAGCTTGCCGCTCATTACCGACGATTGTCGACTGCGCTTCAACGGCTTGCCAGTGCGCCTTCGCGACTGCAGCCCTGGCACTGGCGGCACTAATTTGTAAGTCGCGCGGATCGATTTTGATTAATAATTGACCAGCCTTAACGTGCTGATTGTCGTCGACAGTCACTTCTGCGACTGTGCCGGCAACTTTGGCGCTAAGTTGGTGTACATGCCCAGTAATGTATGCGTCATCGGTCTCTTCGATGGAAGATGCATGCAACCACCAGAGCCCGGCGCCGGCAACCACTCCCACACCAATAACAGATAAAGCTGCCGTCTTCAGGAAGCTGCCCTTTTTGGCCGGCTTGTCGGTGACGGGCGTGACGGAAGCGCCGGTCTCGGTCATCTGTTCGGGCAGTTCGAGGCTTCGAGTCGGCGCCTTGATCTCTTCCCTTTCGATTACTGTTGCCATGTTTCCACCAACCTCTTATAGGATTGCGTCCAATAGTCGAGTAACTAACCATCCGTTTAGTTATTATTGACCAAGTTTCGAATTTAGTCAATAATCGAATTCTCATACTTCACAACTCAATGCATTTCGACAGGTCCAGCTCTTTTTCCCGAAGTCAGCAGAAAGCAGAAAGGCAGGGTACAGGCGGTGAAGACTGCTAGAACCCAGGCCACATCGGCGTACGACAAAGCTAGCGCTTGAGTGTCGACCTGAGAGCCCAGAAGAGCAAGTGAATGCGCTTTGGCATCTGCCAGAGACCAGCCGTGCTGCTGATACATCTGAGTGAACTGAGAAAAGCGTTGCATTGCCTCAGTCGAGTAAGGCGTCACTTTCTCCACGAGGACTGCACGGTGGAAGTCGTCGCGGCGCACAAGCAAGGTAGCCAACACGGCAATGCCGATGCTACCACCGAGAGTGCGCATCAAGCTCAAAAGCGAAGAGGCTGTTTGGATGTCTTCAGTTGGACAGTCGCCGACAGCCGCCAAAGTCAGCGGCAAAAAGACTAGAACCAAGCCAAGTCCTCGCGCACAACTCGAGGGCAGAAAATCATTCCAACCCCATGACAGATTCATCGGCAACATCAACCAGCAAGAAACTGATAGCAGAATAATGCCGATCACGACCGGATAGCGTGCATCAATTTTGCCGGAGAATGCACCGACAATGGGAAACATGAAGCCGGTAACAAGCGAACTGGGTATCTGCAAAAGTCCGGACTGGAAGGCGGTGTAGCCCAACATGGACTGAGCAAAGTTGGGAATGACGTAATTCAGCCCAAAGAGTACGAAGCCAACAATTGTTTGGAAAAACAAGCCAACTGTAACCGAGCGGTAGCGCATGATGCGCAGATTGACGGCTGGGTGATTGGTTCGCAATTCGTGAGCAATGAAAAAGATAAAGCCGACAACCGCTGCCACTGAGCAATAAACGATCGTTCGGGATGAGAACCAATCATCATCCTGTCCTTTCTCAAGTACGTATTGCAGCGAGCCAAGCCAGATGCTGAGCGTCGCGATGCCAGTCCAATCGACAACTGCTTTCGGTGTATCGCTTGATTTGATTTGATCTTTCGGTAGAAAGCTCTGGCACAGCAAAGTGGAAAGAATCCCCACAGGCACATTGATGAAGAAAATCCAGCGCCAGTCGTAATTATCGGTGAGCCAACCGCCAAGCGTCGGGCCAAGTACAGGGCCAACAAGCACGCAGATACCGAACAGTCCTTGCACCATGCCCTGCTTTTCGGGAGGAAATCCTTCGAATAAAAAGGCTTGTGCCTTAGCCAGCAATCCGCCACCAAAAAGTCCTTGCACTACACGCGACAGCACGAGCATCAACAAACTTGTGGCCATGCCGCAGGCGATTGAAGCAAAGGTGAAACCAATGATCGAAAAAATGAAGTAGCTTTTCTTACCAAACATCTGACCGAGCATGACAGCGAGTGGCATCGTAATCACGTTTGCAATCGAATATGCAGTCACTACCCAAGCAGCTTCACTTGTGGTGGCGCCGAGGTTGCCTTGAATATGGGGCAGCGCAACGTTTGTGATGCTGGTGTCAATCACCTCCATCAGGGCAGCGATCGCCACTCCGAGCAGAAGCATCCAGCGGACGATTTCTCCGCGCTGGTCGACTTGTCGCTGCAATTCTTCTTGAAAATATGTCGCCATAAATTACACACACGAGTTAGTGCGCCGCCAAAGCAGATGCATAATGGCGCACAAAGAGTTACGAAAAGAACAGGGTTAGCATCGGTCCACTAAGATTTATTCTTAGTTCATCGAGATCGGCTCCTCAAGCCATCAATCAGCAGATCGACTATATTCTTCGCTTGGCGAATCAGATCATCTCTGCTTGTCATAGTTACACTCTCAGAATAGTTGTTAAAGTAAGGCGGGAAGAGACTACCCGTTGCCATCATGATCGCGACTACCACATCCTCTGTAGCTTTCTCGGGAGGAATTTCACCTTCATCTGCCGCTCTCCGCAGAAGTTCTAGCAACATGGCACGCTTTTTGACGAAGTAATCGGCGAAACGGTGGCGAATTTGGAGCGACGTATGCAACAGCGCTTCAGGCGTGTGAATATCACGAGTGACCCGTTCGTAGCAATCGAGCGAATCGTCTTGAATCACTTGCTTAAAGATTTCCAGAGCGGGGCGATCCTTCGCGGCCATCCGAGCAAGACACTTGCCATGCATGAAATCAGCGTGGCGCCGAAGGATGGCGAAAAGAATTTCTTCTTTAGTGCGAAAATCTAAATAGATGGAACCTTTACCGATTTCGAGATGTTTGGCGATATCGTCCATGCTGGTCCGCTCGAAGCCGTAGCGAGCGAAAAGCTCCTCAGAGGCTTGAATGATTTTCTCAGCGCGGTTGCAATCGGTTTTAGTTCTAGCCATCTTGACCTCCACGAGAACATTGTTGACCAACTTCCGATTTTAGTCAAGAATACAAAAATGAGAAATTTCACGGCGGTGGGCCTGAATGCCACTCTAAGCGAGCAATCGCGGCAGCAAGAAAAAAGAGCAGATATTGTGGCACTTGAATGACCTGCTAGTGACACATGAAGATTTGGACGTCGAGCAAATGCACGGCTCCGGTGGGGCGCTCTTAACGGATACTTAAATAAGCTGCCATCCGCCTACGGAAGAACTAGAATCGGTTTACATTCGAGCAGGATACTCAACAATTATGTTTGAAACGGAAATAGCCAAGATCGGTCCCCGGGCAGCAGTAGTGTGCGGCAGCATTACTCTCATAACCGCAGCAGTGCTATGGGCGCACGACTTAAAAGCTACCGATTCCGTAGCCGAAACAAAAACTTGGCCAATAAGCAATGGCACAATTACCGCACACGAGAGTCGTGCCGGCAGTTCGATTCTGACGTACGATTATGATGTAGACGGCAAAAAATACACAAGCCACCGCATATGGTACGACCAGACCAAGGATAATTTAAATTTTGCGCTGGACGAAAAAAAGTATCCAGTCGGTCAATCTGTTCAGGTTCACTACAACCAGAAAGAGCCTCAGATAGCAGTTTTGAATACTGAGTCTGAGAACCTTCTGATCGGTAATCAGGGCCAATTTTTCAAATTGATGTTCCTTGGAATTGCTCTTACCATCGGTATCCTGGTTCGTCGCCGATTCTGGCGGATGAATCAGTCTCAAAATCCAGCACAATTTCGAGCACTCAAATAGTGCTAGCAGCAATTGGCGCTTCCGAATTCTTCATTCAGACTACGTGTTTTCCCCACTATGCTTGTTTGACTCGCCGAGTTAGAGTAGAAGCTACGGGGGAAAGAATATGTTTGACCTTTTACATCGCAGCAGCGAAGCTTGGTCGCACGTCACAAAAGATTTCAGTCATGCGTCATGGACAGACGTAGGAATTGTCGCGGCCGAGGGTCTGGGCGCCGCAGCTATAGCTCTGAGCGGTCGCGCCGCTTACGTTAAGCGCACTTGCACAGACTTAGACAAGCTACTGCCGAAAATTCAGATCGAACTCGAAAATGCAGAGCATCTTTTCCCGCCCGGCACAAATTCCATCAATCATACTTTCCTCGACTACGCGAAAAACCCCTTCACTGGAAAGTTCGCTCCTCTCAGAATGAGGCGGGTAGAGTTTCTCAAAGCTGGAGCTAATGCTGCAGCTGGAGATAAATCGAAAACATTCGGCGAAGTTTTCAACGCGAGAAAAGCCGCTGACGGCAGCTATCACTTTTAGTCCTGCTGAAAGCGGATTTGCAAACGCAAGTCGCAACCAAACC
>CAJCHQ010000176.1 GCA_903970295.1 Bryobacterales bacterium | reverse complement strand
CCTTATGCCCTGGGCTACACACGTGTTACAATGGCTGGGACAATGCGATGCAATGCCGCAAGGTTGAGCGAACCGCCAAACCCAGTCTCAGTTCGGATCGCAGGCTGCAACTCGCCTGCGTGAAGTCGGAATCGCTAGTAACCGCCGATCAGCACGCGGCGGTGAATACGTTCCCGGGCCTTGTACACACCGCCCGTCACGTCATGGGAGTTGGTCACGCCCGAAGTCGGTATGCTAACCGTAAGGAGGCAGCCGCCTAAGGCAGGGCCGATGACTGGGACGAAGTCGTAACAAGGTAGCCGTACCGGAAGGTGCGGCTGGATCACCTCCTTTCTAGGGAGTAATCGGATAGATTGACTCACGTCAGTCGAACTCCGACACAGTCAGTAGTAGTAGCCGAAAGGCGTTGATCACTCTGACCTCTCCTAGGTCGATGCCATAGACGCTTATCAGGTTGGACATCTGCTCGATTCCTGATAAGAAGAGGTGATAGGCGCTTATTTTGGCTATTCAGTTATTAGGGTTCGAACACAATATAGTTCGAACGAACGAGAATTGAGCGCGGAAACGCGCTCTTTTTTTGCTTTTTTGCACCATATTCGGTGCGGCTTTCGCACCGGCTGCGGCTGTTTTAATCGAATGGGCTCTTGACGATTTGGGTACGACGACGTTTTCCGGCCGACATGCGGCCGTGCAGAATGCCATACGTGCAGCTCTTCAAGCTTTGACACGGCAATTATCAATGTCATAATGATCACAGGACCGCGTTTGTTGCCAAGCGAAATGGGTCCACGCTCAAATCCATGCAGCCGGCTTTAATTCGAAATCACTGAAAAGCTTATTGGCAGGAGTAATTACAATGAGTCAAGAGAATATCGAGTCGGAGCAAACCGTGACTTCTGTCGCAGATAGTTCCCAGTCGACCGCGTCAGGCAGCAAAGCTAACCGGCGTTCGAGCTGGCAGAGCACAAAAGATGCTCTTGATTATCTATCGAAAGCAGATAAAGAACGAAAGCAAAGATCCAGAAAATCCGACACAACTTCCAGCATAATTCTCGGATGCGCTATCGTTGGGGCCGGCATTTTGCCATTCCTTCCCGGTACCGCCGGGGTTGTTTTGCTGGCTCTCGACATCATATTGATTGTCTGTGTCGTTTACTATGGCATCAACCGACTGGGTGTACTGACATCCTTGCCCCTGGAAAAAGCGGCGATCGCCGGCGAACTGCTTTTGGCTGCAATGATATTTGGATTCTGTCTGGCGGCAAATCTATTTGGCATGATTGCTCTTCTCACTTATGCCACCTCACACTAAGGAAAAGGACGCTTGACTTACGGTTGCAGACCAATGAAAGAAAAAATTTCGACGCTCTTGGTGACCTTGCTCTCCTTATCCATACCGGCAGTCACAGGCCAGCCGCTCTTTACTAGTTCTATAAAAACACAACCACCAGCCAATTCTTCTGCTTCGCAAACCACTTTGGTGGCCCAGGCTGACGGTGATGAAGCCGAGCAGCCGGTGGTGTCGGCAGACGGTCCCATCGTGCAGCAGGGCGGCCCATATTATTCGACAGGTGACACTCTCCAGCAATTTGTTTCTCTCATGACCTTGACTGAGAAAGACTGCACAGGCAGACTGGTTCTTTCTTTTTTCAACGGACCAAATCACGAACCGAAATTTAGATGGGTAAGAGTTTATTTCAATAATGAAATCGCAGTCAGAAGTTTGAAGACTGGAACGAAACCGGTCGGAACGCTAATCATTAGTGAACGCAGCTTCGTACCCGGTTCGAACAAAGTGCAGTTGGACTGGTCTCGGCGTTTGCGACCGGGAAAATATGCATTATTAATCACAGGCGCCGGCGCCAAGGGAGCGAGCGTCAAATGGCGAATCAATGCGCCAACCGGTAATACTCCGATCGGTTCTGGGGTGGTTGCCCCTGCGTCTGCCGCCGCCGCCTCGGGGAAAGCGGCGGGCACGGCAAGCGGCGTCAGAATCACTGGTGTGCAGCCGACAACCACGATCGCCGGCGGCACTTTGGATTTGACCGGCTCTGGCTTCACTCCTTCTCGCGATCAGAATGGTGTCTATCTCAATCAATCGAGTTGCCGAGTGAATGAAGCAACCGGCAATCACTTGAAAGTAGAAGTTCCAAGCAGCGTGCAGCCAGGCAATTATTCAATCCAGGTGATTGTAGATGGTGCCAAATCGAATACGCTCGCCGTGAAAATCTCACCGACGGCTGAAATTATCAACAGCAATCTTCATGCTTCACCATCTGACAGTATCATTGTAATTTCTGGCAAAGGTTTTTCACCGGTTGCTGGCGACAACGAAGTCACCATTGGCGGTACCAAGGCAGCGGTTCAATCCGCATCCCAAACCGAGTTGACTATCAAAGTTCCGTATTTTCCGGAAGCAGAAGGCTCTCCGTATTTTCTCAATCCAGGACCGATGGACGTCGCCGTCAAAGTAAAAAATATACCGGCGAAAGGGCGCTTGCAATTCTATTGCTCGAAGGCTCCCTGGTGAGAGACAAAATAGCGTCCTGAAAATTCAGAACGCTATCTCAAGGCACCAGATCGGGTGCTTTATCGCGCCGAGAGCGCTGGTTTTTTGGTGGTTTGTGCCACAGTCGTACTCAATTCAGAAAATGCTGAGTGGGCATTACTGGCGGCAGCTGTACCGAGACCAGACAATGCGGATTGAGCATTGTTCGCCACGGCACTGAGTTCGTTCAACGCAGCTGATTGTGCGCTGCTTGCGACCGTGCTCAGTCCTGACAAAGCAGACTGAGCGTTGCTCGCCAGAGTTGTCAATTCAGAGAGTGCTGAATTGGACCCAACACTGATCGGCTTGATTTCGTGCTCGCTGGCGGCGACATTGAACCTGGCTACCAATTGCTCGTGCGATGGTGCATTGATTCTGGTCACGAATCCCAGTTTTTTCATCAAACAAATTGTGTGCCAGCTGAGATCGAATTCGTAGAATTTCATGCCACTTCTGGCTGAGCCAGGGCATGCGTGGTGGTTATTGTGCCAGCCTTCGCCGAGGGCGAGCAGACCGACCCACCATACGTTGACGCTATCGTCAGTGGTGGCATAGTTCTTGTAGCCCAACTTTGGAATATGGCAGGCGACGTTCAACATCAATGGAATTTGCATCACGGCGATGCCGGCGAGCAGGCTGGCGAGGGCTGGAATCCAGCCGAAGCAAAGGAGAATGCCGAGACGGACGATAAAGCCGAAAGCAAATCCGAGCACGTGTGCTCGCGTCCAATTACCGTCTTGTTCGAGAAAACGATAGATGGGATCTTCGAGCAAATCTTTCGATTGAACAGCCGGATCGATATGAGCCGGGTATGTAGGTCCCTTCAACCAGCCGAAGTGCGCATTGGCCAGACCGAAGCGCGGTGAATGCGGATCAAGCGGCGTGTCTACCCAACGGTGGTGCGCGCGGTGCATTGTCGCCCACCAGATCGGTGAACCTTCGAAAGCAAGATAACCAGCCAATACCCAGAAATATTCAACTAGCTTAGAGTTCAGCGAATACGACCGGTGGGAAAGCAGTCGGTGGTAACCAACGGTGATACCACTGGCATGCCAGACGTAAAATATGAGAAATAAGGTGATGAATTCGATAATTTGATGCTGCATGAATTTTTTGACCCGTAACTAGCGAAAAAAGATGGCGTTTAAGTCTGTGTTTGTTGCTCCTCAAGCAACGACGATTTGCTAGCGGTAGAGCGCTGACTCAGGCCTTCCCCGGCGAATGTCTTGGCTCTTTTCGTGTTGTTCGACAAATTTGTCTGTCCATTTATCGGCTAGCAAATTGTCGAGAAATTGCTCGAGCGTTTCAGGCACTTCTGCAACTTGGAGGACTCTGCGATTATCGTTATCTGGTCCAGGATATTGATTCCACATAAGGCGATCGATTTCGAGTCCGTGACGATTGTAGTAGTTGAGCAAAGCAAGTCCGAATTCTTTGGCTACGGTCACTTTGTCCTTCACTTGCCAATCTCTCAAAATCGTGCGCCCGATACCGATTAGGTAATACGCGCGTTCTTTCTCAAATTTTGGCTCGTCTATAAAGTACACCCATGTCGTCTCATCCACGTTATCTATGTAGGGTTCGCATCTAATTTGAAACAAACGCCCCGAGGGTGAATTGATGGCGGTTGGGCCAAATCCGGAGCTCATCAGGTGGATTTCTAGAACTCGCAAAACATAAGCATTGAGACTTATTGCCTTTCTATCTGCCTGCATTTGAAGTCGTTTCCGATA
>CAJCHQ010000175.1 GCA_903970295.1 Bryobacterales bacterium | reverse complement strand
CATCGGCGATCCATCGGGACGCAATGCCACGCGACCCGAATTGACCGAGCAGCAAGTCGCGGATAATGCCCAGAACTATCTTTCGCAAATGGGTGTGATCCTCGATTTGGCCAAGACGGAAGTGACTAATAACGCTGATTGGCTGGCCAACATGGGTTTGTCGCAATGGCTCAAATTGGCCAGTCAAGTCACAGTCAACCGATTGATCGCCAAAGAGGCTTTCGGTGATCGGCTGGAAAAGCAGCTGCCCGTTGCGTTTCACGAGTTGTTCTATCCGCTCTTGCAAGGTTACGATTCGGTGGCAATCAAAGCTGATATCGAGCTTGGTGGCACCGACCAACGTTTCAACATATTGCAAGGGCGCGAATTGCAGCCGCACTACAATCTGGAACCGCAGCTGGCCATGCTTCTGCCCCTATTGGTGGGCACTGATGGCGAAAAGAAAATGTCCAAGTCGTACAACAATTACATCGGCTTGAAAGAAGCGCCCGATGATATGTTTGGCAAAGCCATGCGCATTCCGGACAATTTGTTGATCAACTACTACGAATTAACGACGACGCTCACAGGCCGCGAAGTCGACTCGATCAAAGAATTTCTGGAAAAAGGCGGCAATCCCAAGGATGTAAAATTGCGCCTGGCCACCCAATTGGTCAGGCAATATCATGGAGAATCGGCAGCCGAAGCGGCTCTTGCCCGATGGGATCAGGTGCACAGTCAGAAACAGATACCGGACGACATACCATCACATACGGTGGCACAACCGACTGCGATTTTTCGTTTGCTAGTCGACTCTAAACTCGCTCCCAGTGGCGGCGAAGCCAAGCGACTGGCGATGGAGGGCGGCGTTCGCCTCGACGGTGAACAAATCAAAGATCCGAACTTTGTCGTCGAAATCCAAGCGGGCAGCGAAAAAGTGTTGCAGGTAGGTCGTCGCAACTTCCGCCGGCTGATTTGCGGTTAATCCTCCCAGGACGCTTGTGAAATTTGTCGCTGTCAGATTTTTTTGGGGTGGTTTTTTCTGACAGATTTTAGCTGTGGCCGAGTTGTCTTCGACTGGAGGTCAACCGATATCGGTTGAGCAACGACTGCAACAAAAGGTCGGGCGGACGGGCAATATACATAAATTCTCGCTTGGCAACCTTCCCAGCCGGGCTGGCTAAGAGTAATATGCTGGCAGTCCATGTGAGGAAAGATGCGTTCATATTTCGAGCAAACCCTGGTTCTCAGCCTATTTACCAGCTTAACCGTATTCACAATCGCGTCCACGGCGGGTCTGTGCGCGTCCAACGAGAAAAGTGCGGACCAATCAGCAACTGCAGATCAATCAGCAACTGCAGACCCAAAAACTCCTGCCGATCAGAAGCCATCGAAAGCAAAAAGCACGGGCAATGGCTCGATCGACACGAAGAATCCGAATAAGAAAAACACCGCACCTGCTCAAAACAACTGGTTCACGCCTTTTTTCTCGCGCCCGCCGTCAAAAGCGCGCCATGGTCCGAAGCTGACCGGACCTCCCCAGCTTGAAAAACCGGCCCCGGGTCTGCTTACCGAAGCGCAAAAGCGCAGCCGCATGAGCAAGCTGACGCGCGACGCTCAGAACGAATACAAAATGGCTAAACCGTATGCTGATGCGCAAAAGCGAGTGATCAAAGCCGAGCAAATGCAACCGACGGGATACAGTGCAATCGACCCCCTTTCACCGGAAGAGTCACAGGAGGCAGCTCGCTCGCACGCCGAATTGGAAGCCAAGATTGCCGCCCAATCTCAATTCGCACAAGCAAGAAAAAATGAGTTAAAACGGGCGGAGACGGCAGCAACAAAGGAACAGTCGCGACGCATCCTGGCAATTCCTGCACAAATTGTTTGCGAGAGCAAAATGAAAGTGGGTACCGACGCCCGAGTGACTGTGCGCAGCTGCCCAGGAGCCCAGTGCCGCATATATCTGAATACAGGCACCACGGCTAAAACCGATATGAAGTTCAAAAACATCAAGGCTGATAAATCCGGTATTGCTGAATTCACATTCAAAGTGCCCAACGTCAAACGCGGCTTCTTGATAATCAAGTCACAAACGCGCCTGGGCGGACGGCAAAGTGAAGAGCTGAAAAAGGTCGACCTGACGCACTGAGCAAGATTAAACCAGTTTAGAAATGACAAAAAGAAGCGCCAAGCCGGCAACTGCGTCTATAATTGCTGAAACGGGGATATAGCTCAGTTGGTAGAGCGCACGGATCGCACCCGTGAGGTCAGGGGTTCGAATCCCCTTATCTCCAATTTTCCCGACCATCTCAATTTGTCTTTCGGGCGGCGCCAGCGGTCAGTCGGGTCATACTCGCGTGGCGATCCGGCACTGCCTATGGTGCCTCGAAACAGGCAACGAAAATGCCAGCTACTATTGTTCTCTATCTTTGTGAAGAAGAATTTGGCGATTCTGGCGCCAGAAAAACCCCGACAATGGTAATATGACTTCCGCGGGCTATTAGCTCAGGTGGCTAGAGCGCACCCCTGATAAGGGTGAGGTCCCTGGTTCGAGTCCAGGATGGCCCAGATTTCAATAAATCCTCAAGCAGAGCGTGTCAGGTGACAGCAGTCATTAAAGACCGTTCTTTTCGGTCAGCTGGCACAGTTCACTCTGCCGCCTCACTTGAGGAGCCAGCTCCCGAGCCATTCTAGAGAAAGCGCACATGCCGCCTTGCTCATTTAAATGGCAAACGTCCTCGAATCGATCGAGTGAATAATGGTCCCTAGCCTGTAAATCCACGAGCGGGACTGCGAACTTTCGGCAACTCTGCTTCAGCCCTTCCTTGTATAGAGACAGCAAAGTCGGATCGATCATCTTCAGATTTTCTTGCGGCAAGGGCATGTCGACGATACCAATCGAGATCTTTTCCTTGGCACAATAAGCAAGCAATGCCTCGAAATACTTGGACTGCTGCTCGAAGAGCTTGTAATTGGGCGGGTTGTAGCGCGTCCGGTATTGTTCGATGCCAGCCAACTGATTGGGGTGAGGCTCATAGAATGGAAAGAAAAAGCCGTCCACGACTGCGATCAGTGGCTCCCACTTTTTATGTTCGCTGACAATCTGCACCAGGTGATCCCAGGCTGCTCGGGCATTACGTTGGCGCACACTCCAATACTGGCGGAAACTAGCCACAGCTAGAGCGGGCTTGGCCAGCTCTTTTGTTTTGATCAGCGCCAGTTCCGGATACTGATGGCGCATGATTCTGAGCGCGTTGAAGAGCGTGGTATCGGGACCGGCATAACCATCGTTGGAAATGAAATCGCGAGGGGCGACACAGCAGATTACGTATTTGGGCTTCCAATCTTTGCGTTTAATCAAATGTAAGACATAGAGATCATCAGAAACCATCGCCCCGCTAACAGATAGATTGGCGACGGTGAGGGGCAATCCCGTGTTTTCTTCCAGCTGCTTTTGCAAAAAGTCAGCGTGCGTGTAATTGGCTACGATCTCGTCGTACCACCAGGGGTCGGTGCGTTGCCTGCGCTTATATAAAGCCAGATCGGCTCTGGCTGCCGCGACCAAGGTGAGCGAGGAGCCAAGCAAAACGACGTCAGGGGAGTTGTAACCGGCTAACCACTCGGGCATTTTGCTGCCGAACGGGCGACAACTTTCATCTTGGGTGAGAAACCAGGGCATCCACCTGGTCGAAGACGCCGCCAACAAAGCCGTGACGAGCAAACTGCTGACGAAAGTAGACCACCGACTCATTGAATAGCGACGCCATCCTGGAAATCCGGCGTCCCTGTAAATCGATCTGGACGCGCAAGCAGTGTAATGAATCTCTAGTCAAGAAACCTGAAATCCCGTTAGCTTCGGGTTCGACCCATGTTTTCAAGCTGGCGGGTCGAGCGGCTGTCGATTGTGTAGGCTTTCTCATCCAGCGATGTGAGCGGATGCTGAGTGCCCTGAACCAATCATTTGCCTAGAATGCACGTTAAGAATTTGCGACGGCCCTCACTCATATCGAGGGACAACAGTAGAATAAGCATGGGTGGCAACAAGGCCGCCTGATCTTCTCTGGCTGACAACCGAGATGATTGCAGTATGGACCGTCGATTAAGACGGGGGCTTGGCTCAGTTGGTAGAGCGTCTCCCTTGCACGGAGAAGGTCAGCGGTTCGAATCCGCTAGCCTCCAATCTTAAAACCCTTAACAGCATTGACTTTCCAGTCTCTCAGTTTTCGGGACAAAAACAGATATCAAGCGGTGAGTCACCAATAAGTCACCCGCACCCAACTCTTGACCTGATTTTTCAAGAGTCAATTTTTTGATTTCAGTTGACCTTCCGTGATGACGATTGTTTTGCCATCCGTCCGCGAACACGACTTATGCAGTCCTCAATTGAGTCAACGCATTTTGTTTCGTCGAACGAAAGCAAATGTTTGGCGAATAGAAATGAAAACGGTTTTCATTTTCGCTTTACACCCACAGCATAAATCACGCAACCAAACCCGACCTAGTTTTGCCAAATTTCGGTCTGCCAGTGGGTTTGGGTTTAGGTCTCTGCGATCACTTCGGCGTCTGCTGTTTGTTCTACCAGTTCAATTTTCAACGTCTCTGCTTTTTTCTGCTCTTCTAAGTACTTTTGAAATTCCGGATGATCCATTTGTTTGACGCCGACAAAAGTGTGATGGACCACACCCTGCACATTGACTTCGTGCTGAATCTTGCTGCTGCCGTCGTTCCACTCACCCAAGGTCTTTGCGAGAAAGACTTGAGGAACAAAAGCGCCTTTCTTCGCGCTTTCCATCAATAGCTCGTAAACTTCGATAGTGGTTTTGCTGCGCCCGCGTTGAATGCGGATGTCGATTTCAGGAAAGTCCTTCTTGCGCTCGCTGAAAGCAGCTTCAGAAATTCCACACTGAGCTGCGATTTGCTTTTGAACGAGCCCCTGAGATGCCAGTTTCTCGATGAAGTCGAGGTCAGGAACCCACCTTTCGCCCTTGGTAAGAGCACCGCCAAGGTAAGTGATACGCCCCCTTTCGTGCGCTTCTCGTAGTTCGGGAAACTGGTCTTTCTTGGACTTCCAGAGTGATTCGGTAATCTCGAGCGCAGTAGAGATTTGCAGATCGCTGCAGCCGGAAGCACTCATCGACTCGATAAGCGCCTGTTTTTTCAGTAGGTCTCGATCTCGTTCCGCCCGCTTCGGCATGATTGATTGTTACTCCCTTGATTGAAAGACAGCCGCAAATGCAGGCTTGGCTAGAAGTTGGTTCAATGCTTCTTCCTGTTGGTCGAGAACATGTTCGGCATAGGCGATAAGATCGGCTCGGTAGCAAAAAACGTTTCGCTCTACTCTGCACAGCGCATTCACTTCTTCTTCAGTGAGATACTGCCGTCGACGCATGAATTTGCGATGGGTCTTCAACAATGGCAGTAGAGCTTGAATCTTGTCGGCAATCAGTTTGTTTGAGTTGATCGGTCGTTTGGTTGTGCAGCGGAAAGCAGAAAATCGCATGCATTGATCGCACATCTCGATACTGAGCCCGCACATTTTAGTGCCGACAAGCCAGATAGCAGGAGCCTCGCAAAGCCGGTCGGCATTAGCAATGATTTCGCCATATGCGGGGTTGAAGTGACGGCTGTCGAATGTGCCGGGATTCGTGATGAATCCACGGCGTCCGGTTTTGCCATCCCATCTACATGTCACGCTCAGCACAAACACACCTCAAGTCGCACCTAGTGTAAGGCCGTCTAGAAATAGTCGATTTGCAAAATGCATTTGTCGGCGTGAACAAATGCGAAATATACACCACGCATGCTTTGGCTATACTTAGGCATAGTCTTGAAGTTGGAGCGATAATGCAGCATTCAGTCGCCGTTCAAATCACACTAGTTGATCATATTACGGCCGGAATGAAAACAGTGACTGCCGCAATGCATGCAGCGCATACCGCTGGTGGTGCGGTAGGCAAGCAAATGGCGGCAATCAACAAACAGCCGAAAGAGACGGCGTGTGAGGTCGCTTATGCACTGGGTCGCACTCTGCGTGGATTATCACAAGGTGATGGTGTCATGAACAGTCGATACGTAGCATCGGGGCACCACAACCAGATCGGAGAGTCACAATGGAAACATCAATCAATCCAGTACCTTACGATTTTGATGCGCTCGTTCAAAGCCTCATCGCGGAAGTGGCGGCGCGCAAGAGCATGCAGCCAGACTTGATGGTCATGAACTGGATTCTTGAACGTCTGATAGTTGAGAAGAGCGAGCAGCCCCGAGTTAATGGTAAGTTTGCGCGAAAGTCTGACGGTGTTGGTGGGGATACAGTAGAGCCAGTGTCCATCAAGAATAAAGGGGGACGACCGCCGGGGAAAGTCTCGAACGAGTGCAAGCCGAGGCAAACGGCAAGCGCGAACAAACAAAGCATTAGTCGATCAATGAACTTGTCCGACGCAGCACTACAAGCTGAGATCGACATGATCAATTATCGCCAACGGGTTCACAAGAACAAGGCTGGCAGCCAGAGACTGAAGCAACTTGTCCAAGAAAAATTTGATCGCGAACTTAAAAGGCTGTCGCCATGGACGGAATCACAACCAGTCACAGAAAAACGCGGGGTTGACCTCAATAAGCCTGTTATTGAGCCTGCTCGAGATATTTTTCTCAAAGCAAATAAGACGAACTACCCGGATGCAGACAGACAGCACTTGATCGACAAGCGCCTGTACCCGTTCCATGACCGCTTGTTCGTCGATGGCGTAAACGCATGGCGACCTGTAGAGCTGACTGATGATGAATTGCTTGCCGCGCACAAGCAGCTGGCGGAAAGAGTACGTATGTACGACAAAAACGGTTATGCCCCGAAGTCAGAGCGCGAACAGTTTAAAGCGTGCACACAAGAGTGCCAGCGGCGAGGAATTATGACCCGCCACTCCTAGAAACAAATCCGGACCTCTTGCAAAGAATGTCCGTGACGACCTTTTGTTATCGCACCACCATTACTCTAATCCCAATTCCGACACGAAGATGCTGCACCGCCCTGATGCTTTGCGCTGAGCTTGGCCTGGGATTGCGGTCTAATGCTCCGCGCAAGAAAGCTTCAGCTTCGAAGCCACGGAACGAAGATTCTTATCGAATCAAATATCCCGCGATTGCGCTACCGTCATCGGACCTCAAGCCATCGGGAATTCGCACAGAATCCGAGTTCGGAAAAAAGTGAAAGCCGATCGATTCCGCTCGCCCATCGATTGCCAAAACGCCTGTCCCAAAAACGTCTCGACCTAGAAATCCAAGCCAATCTTCATCAGCACATTGGTTGCCCCGACATTGTCCGGTATGTCGCAAACCGGCAAATTCATGACGATGATTGCAGGCGCGTCGCTTACCAAGACCGTAAGCGCGAGGGCAACAACATAGAACTTACTGTGGTGTACTCCACCCCATGTCGCGATTGGACTGACCGACGTTGCTTCCAGCTTAAGTCTTTTAGCGACACTAGCCCTAATTCTTGTGATGGGCGCAGCAGTATCGATCATGATTATGCCGGCTGCCGAATTGCTTGGATTTCCCAGCTGTCCGACCGTAGCTTCAATCATGTAGCCCATTGAGTCTCGTTGTGTGTCATTTTCGTGCAGTGTCATTTTGTTTTTCCCTGGTTGTTGTCTCGTCGATTTTCTCTTGCCAAACTTTTTCTAACTGCGCGCAGCTCGCCTCGATGAATTCGATCGTCGCGCCTTTGTCGCCTAACTCGCCCATGTAACGCCAGAAGCGCAGCCAGAGATCGGTACCCGTGCCGTATTTCCGAATTAGCGCCTCGCATTGCTGCCTTGTGAGAGGAATTGGTTTTTGAGTCATGTTTCTATCGTCGAAGTTTTCAGAAAACTGCATCATTTTGAGTGGCTACACTGGATACAGTGGCTACGCGAAGCCGCTATCAAACACAGAGCAACCGTTTTGAGCGTTGCCGCTAGAACGGAGCATCATTTTCGCAAGTGGCTACACTGGCTACAGTCACGGGCGCCTGTTCTTCGTCCTCTTGTTGCCTGTTTCCTTCCTCCGCTTCACCCATCGCCTTACTACTGAATGCATAAACACGATCGCCCTCTGGCGCGTGTGGCAACCTATGGAACTGTGTCATGTGAGTTTTGCTTCGAACCAGCCAGCCGGCGCTTTC
>CAJCHQ010000174.1 GCA_903970295.1 Bryobacterales bacterium | reverse complement strand
AACTCTGGCTGAGTTTGATACTGCCAAAAACGAAGGCGTTGATCCCTACAATCTGTCGAGGAAGGCGAAAGTTTTCTGGAAGTGTCCAACCTACCCTGAACATACCTGGTTTGGTTCATTTTCGCGAAGGACAGTGTCCACGCGTTGCCCGTATTGTCTTAACAGAAAAGGTTCAAGGCAAAACAATCTAAAGAAATCTCACCCTGAGTTGGCTAAGCAATGGCATCCCACGCGTGCGACGTGTAAAGGAGGTTGAATGAAAGGAATATACTTTCCCAGAGATGCACCTTTTCTCTGACCTCACGTAAGAGAGTCTCTGACTCTGCCCACGGCGGTAGTAAGTAATGAATCCGTCGGATAGCTGGGCACGAAAGGCTCAATGCTGCGAGCCCAAATGCGGCAAAGAGCCGAGAGGATGACCAGACGGATTAGCGCAAGCAAACCACTACAAGCTTCGTCATTGCCAAATCGGTGAAATGGGCTGAAACACCGCGACCAAAAGGTACGAGGTTAGGCTCTCGGGAATGTTTTGGAACGGGAGTAAGGTGTCAAACGACCTCCGGAGTAAAGGTGGAATCCTCGCTGGACAGTATCGTTCAATCGCAACACGGTAAGCCCAATGGGATCTCAGTGATGAGAAATCGAACCGCAAGGAGAGATCAAATTCCAGTGGGTAAAGGAACGCTGGAGGAAGCGAAAGCCGGCCTGTAATGGGTTGGATAGGGCAATACCCACGTTGAAAGACGGCTGACTTCCAGTTGGTCTCTTACTCGATATACCGAAGTAAAGGAATCGAACGTTGGCAAAAGATAGAGTCTCACCAGACATCGGACCCGACGAAGCGCTAGACGACTGGCACTCCATTAATTGGCGCGCCGTCGAAAAACGTATTAGAAACTTGAGACGACGAATATATCGTGCAACTGCAAACGGACAGTGGAATAAGGTTCGCAGCCTTATGAAGCTGATGCTACGAAGCTACTCGAACTTGCTCCTGTCTGTGCACAAAGTGACACAAGAGAACAAAGGTAAAAGAACAGCTGGCATTGACAGTCAGCTAATTCTAACACCAAAAGCTCGTGTGAAACTTGTACGGTCAATGCAAAAACATGAAGCCTGGAAAGTATCGCCCGCAAAGCGGATATACGTTCCAAAGCCAAATGGAAAACAAAGACCGCTCGGAATCTTGACCATCAAGAACCGGGTTGCACAGGCCATTGTGAAGAATGCCCTTGAGCCAAGTTGGGAGGCCCGATATGAGCCGCACAACTACGGCTTTCGTCTGGGTCGCAGTGTCCATGATGCTATTGCTCAATGCTGGATGAGACTCAACCGGCGAACAAAAGACAGATGGGTGCTCGAAGCGGACCTAAGAGCTGCATTCGATAATGTTAGTCATAAATTTATCCTAGACAAGCTTGGGAAAATACCAGGCCGCTCGCTGATAAAGGAATGGCTAGAGGCCGGCTACATCGAGAACGAAATCTTCTATGATACTGCCAGTGGTGTTCCCCAGGGTGGGGTGCTCAGTCCCGTGTTATTTAATATAGCACTGGACGGATTGCACCGCATCCTTGGCTCCAGAGTCGGATTCATTTTATATGCTGATGACTTTGTTGTCACCGCCCAGACCAAAGAAGAGCTCGAAAACCTGAAACCAGCAATCGAAAATTGGCTTAGCGAGAGAGGATTGGTACTGAACCCAGAAAAGACAAAAATTGTTTCTATCAATGATGGATTCAATTTCCTTGGCTTCAATGTGCGTCAATATCACGGCAAATGCCTTATCAAACCCCAAATGGGAAAGGTATTTGCTCACCTCCAAAGGATACGCAAATGGCTAAACGGCCACAAGCAGGCAACGCCAGACGTTGTCATCCTGACACTCAATCCAATTCTACAAGGCTGGGCGCAGCATTATCGGCACGTTGTTAGCTCGCGGACTTTCTCTTATGTTAACCACCACATAACCAAAGCACTTTGGTTTTGGTGCAAGCGCCGACACTCCAATAAAGGGAAGAAATGGGTCAAACGGAAATACTTTACCCGACTGAACGGACGCGACTGGACATTTTTCGCAAAGGCAAAAGTCCCCAATGGCGAACCAGTGATTTTTCATCTGTTCAATGTGAACATGATGCCAATCAAGCGCCACGTGAAAGTACGTGGTGAAGCCAGTCCCGACAACCCAGCACTTCTCGATTATTGGCGAAAACGCGCAGAGCAAAAGAGCGGACTGCCTGCTATTAGCTTCTCTGCATCTCACACCGCTAAACAGTTGATTGAGGCTTCAGCCGGATGATAGGTAACTATCACGTCCGGTTGTTAGGGGAGGGCTGCGGCGGCGACGTCGCTCCCTTACCCGACTAAACGGCACGCTGACTTCTGAAGATGTGACTGCACATTCCGGCAAAAGTGTTTGGTGGCTTTGCCCGCGAGCTGCTGACCATGTCTGGAAAACAACCATTGGCCTGAGGACCGCAGGCAGTCAATGCCCATTTTGCTCAAGAGTCAGAGCCAGTAAAGACAATAATCTTAAGTCGCTGTTCCCGTACATCGCCACCCAACTGCATCCGACCATGAATGGAGACCTCAAGGCTGAAGAAATCGCGCCCAACTCAAGCAAACGGCTGTGGTGGATCTGTAAGAAGGGTTCGGATCATGTCTGGTTAGCCACTCCAGCCAATAGGAGCGGTAGAGGCTCCGGGTGCCCATGCTGCGCTGGTAAGCAGGCATCGGTCACCAACTCTCTGGCCTCGCTCTTTCCAGCAGTCGCCAAAGAGTGGCATAGGACCAAAAACGGTAAGCTGCGGCCCAATCAGGTGACGGCAAAGTCAAAGAAAAAGGTCTGGTGGGAATGCAATAATGGACATGAGTGGCAGCAGGTCGTCGGCAAACGGGTGGCGAGGCAGGGGGAATGCTTAAGATGCGGATCGGAGGATACTTAATTGGTGACCCGCCTGGCTGTGCCATTGACTTTGCACTCAGCGATAAAGGCTTTTTGGCTGGCAGTAACTCGGAGGCCGAATCCTGTAAGCTCGTCATCCCGGTAAATAACCTGCCCGGTCGTCGGCTTCCTAATATCTCTTGTAAAATTGTCGGTGATTGCGGTCATTCTGGGGTACCCCATTGTATGTAGACGTGTAGATTTTTCGCCCGACGAAATCGGGTGATATTGCGGGATCTAGCCAATATCAGTCGGGCCGGATCTCCAGCATTATTGATCGAAAATCTGGGGCGTCAATTCGGCGAAATGGTTGAATGTTGGTGTCAAATTAAAGCCTATTTTCGTTGAATAAGTTTACGGCCTAAGCCAATCTCACCAATAGTCACGACATCACCTTTTTTCCTCGGCTGTTGGGTGGTCCTCCCGATAGCGATCCACTGATCGCTATCGGCATCGGC